>NZ_JBSXOQ010000090.1:0-15371 GCF_056859495.1 Sphingobium sp. L-44
GCGCCGCTTGTCCGCCTATCCGCGACAGAACGGACTGGCCCTCGCACTACGCGAGCTGGGCCGCCTCGAACGCTCCATTTTCATGCTCGACTGGCTGCGCGACATCGACCTGCGCCGGCGCACCCAGGCGGGCCTCAACAAGGGCGAGGCCCGCAATGCGCTCGCCCGCGCGCTCTTCTTCAACCAGCTTGGCGAACTGCGTGATCGGCGATTCGAAAACCAGACCTATCGCGCATCCGGCCTCAACCTGCTCGTCGCCGCCATCATCCTGTGGAACACCCGCTATCTCGAAATGGCGTTGGCTGACATCGGCACGCCGGACGAGATCGCACGCCACATCGCGCCATTGGGCTGGGAGCATATCTCGCTGACCGGCGACTATAGCTGGAATGTCGAAGACCGGCCCGATCCGGATGCCCTGCGGCCGCTACGCGCCGTCAGTTCCCTGCTCGCCGCGTGACGTTCGCCCTCCGTTCTCCCTTAGCGTGCAGATACGTCACTTTCGTGTAGTCACCCCTATCGGGGTCACAACCGATGATCGGCAGGCCGACCCACTGCCGCCGGATTAGAGCCGGATATGGATTTTCCGTCGATCCAGCGTCCAAGCCAACAGCCAGCACGCCTGCGTGAACAGCAGCGCATAGACCAGCGATCCCCATTTGCCGCCCACGCCGGCGAACAGCGCCTCATAAATGGCCATGAACAGGGAGGTGTGACCTACAGGGAGTGTCCAGGCGAGGTTCATCGCCAGTTCTGCCGCCATGTAGACGGCCAGCGCATTCTTGCCGAAAATCTCGAAATAGCGCGTGCCGAAGCGCAGCCGCCAACGATCGATCCATTGTATCAGCCCAGCCAGCACGAGCAGGTCCAGGCCGATGGTGCAGAGCGTATAGGAAGCCGTCCATAATTTCTTGTTGATCGGCAGCAGCGGGTCGACCAGCATTGCCGCACCGATCAGCAGTACGCCGATCCCGGCCATTGCCGCCAGATCGCGCCCCCGTACGCCCCCGGCCGCCGCACGGGCGCGCAGGAAAGCGGTGGCAAGATAGCCCGCCAGCACATTGACCGCGGCGGGCAGCGTACCGAGCAGCCCTTCAGGGTCGAACGGTGCGCCTTCATGCTGATAAAGATGACTTGCGCCCAATAATGCCCGGTCGACACGCACGGCTGCGTTCCCGGTCAGGGAAAAGTCGCCGTAGCCCAGCAGGATGGCGGTCACGCCCAGCAATGCCACCGCTGACCAGAGCAACACCCCTCTGGCGCGTAAACCATAGAGCAGGCCCGCTGCGATCAGATAGGCGAGCGCGATGCGTTGTAATACGCCCATGATGCGAACACTGTCGAAAGACTGCCAGAGGACATGGCCATCGACGATGGAGAAGAAGGGAAAGTTGGAAACGATCAGCCCGCACAGGAAGATGCGCGCGGAGCGTTCCGTAACGCGGCGGAAATAGGGTCCGGCGCCATCGCGGGCATAGCGATCCGCGGTAAAACCGAGCGAGGCGCCCACGATGAAGAGAAAGGTCGGGAATACCGCATCGGTCAGGGTGAAGCCGTTCCACGTCGTGTGCAGCAACTGCGCGAAAGACAGGCTTTCACTGATCGACATATTGACGACGATCATCAGCGCGACGGTCAGGCCGCGCAGCACGTCGATGGCCAGATACCGCTCTGCCGCAGGGGCGGGATTCATCGCAGCACACCCCGGAGAAGGCGTTCCATCACCGCATAACCCGCCGCATTGGGATGAACGCCGTCCTCGCTATAGGCGGGGTTGATAGCGCCGGCCTCCGTCGCCATCGCGTCATAAAGGTCCACGAAAGCGATGCCCTTGCGCGCGGCATAGTCCTTCAGCCATGCATTATGCGCGCGGATGCGGCCAACCGGGGCGATCTCGGGCGCCCACCAGTAATGATCGGTCGGCAACAGCGAGAGCAGCACGACGCGGATGCCATGGACCTGCGCGAGTTCCACCATGGTTTCGATATTGCCGCGCAGCACGTCGTCCGAAACCTGCCCGCCATTGCCGGCTATATCGTTGGTTCCGCCCAGCAGGAACAGGGTTTCGGGCCGCAGGGCGACCACATCCTGCCGGAACCGCAGCAGCATCTGGCTCGTCGTCTGGCCGCTGATCCCCCGGTTGATATGGCGCGGATCGGCGAATAGCGACTGATGATCCCTGTCCCAGCCTTCGGTGATCGAATCCCCAAGGAACAGCAGGCGATGGGCGACCGGGCCGCGCGCGATCAGATTCGCGTCCTGCTTCTGGTAAACATGCAGTCCGCCCCAGTCATCCTGCGCTTCCGTCGCATGGGCGGGGAAGGCAGAGGCGAGGGCCGCCGCCAGCCATATCCAGCCATGGCGGGGCAGAAAAAGGGGAATGGCTGTACTCACGGGTTGATGATCCGGGATGCGCGGCCGGTCCGGCCGGTGGTGGAAAAGGCTGCGACGGTGATGACGCCCTTGTCGGCGATCGGTCCTGTGACAAGGGGACTGTGCGCGTCGGGCAGCGATCCATCGATGCTGTAGCGCAGCGCAAGACCGGGCAGGCTGTTGGCAAATACCTGTCCGTCCCGCACGATCAGCCCCGGCGGTGGCAGGCGATAGTCGAGGCCCGGGAACGCACGATCCAGATCGGGCAGCAGGCGCGTGCCGACCTGCGTGGCGAAGCGCGACCAGTCGCGCGCATAGGCGGCGTCGCGCGCCGCGCCGGAAAGGTGCGTCCATGCCGGCTCGGTCGCCCAGGCGCGCTCTGCCAGACCGAACAGCCGGGGCAGCAGCATATAGCCGACCCGCCAGGGTTCGCGCACGGTCTCGCTGAACAAGGTGGCTTCCAGTCCGGTGATATGCGCGCGCCCGTCCGGGGAAAGAGGCTCCCCCTCCTGTCCGGCGGCCAGCGCGAAGGGATCCAGGCGATAAACATCCTCCAGATCGGTATAGGCGGCCCAGTTATGCCCATATTCGGCGCGATCCCGCGCCTGCGCCATGTCGAAATATAAATTGGTGACCGGGGCCAGCACCACATCATAACCGGCATTGGCAAGGCGGTTGGCCAGATCCTCCGACCCCGCCAGATTGTTCCAGACGTAAAGGGAGAGGTGGCGGTCGAGAAAAGGCCGGTTGATGCTCACCTGCGCCTTTCCGCCAGCGACCTTCTTGCGCAGGCCGAGTTCTTCCCAGCCGGCCGGGCGAATATCCCGCGCGGCCAGCAGGCGCATCACCCGATCATAGAAATGATCCCAGAGCGCAGCCACATCCTGGCCGGGCAGATGGTTCATCGCCTGTAGCGCAGCGGGCGACTGTTCCCAGGCCCCGGCAGCCAGTTCGTCGCCGCCAATCTGCATCTGCCGCAAGGGCACGCCTGCGCGGCGATGCAGGCTGGCCAGCTCATCGACCACCTTGGCGATGAAGCGATAGGTGGAAGGCAAGGCGGGGTTGATGACGTTATCGCTGTAGAATTGCTCGGAGCGATAGACGGAGCGGTCGTCGGGATCGCCCAGCAGATAGTAGTCCGCGCCCGCATCCCCGGCCAGCCTCAGCCTGCGCGCCCGTTCCGCCATCGCCACGACCGCCGCGCGCGCATGGCCGGGCATTTCGATCTCGGGAATGACCTCGACATGCCGCGCATGGGCATAAGTGAGGATCGAGATATACTCCTCGGCCGTGTAGAAGCCGCTGCCCTGCGGGTCGCCGGCGTCCGGCCCAGACCCATAGGCCGGAGGCAGGGTGGAGCCGTCACGGAAGGACTGGCCGCGTCGCCCGCCAATGGATGTCAGTTCCGGCAGGCCCGGGATTGCCAGCCGCCAACCCTCGTCATCGGTCAGATGGAAATGCAGGCGGTTGAGCTTGGTGCGCGCCATCAGGTCGATGAGGGTGAATATCTCTTCCTTCGGCCGGAAATTGCGGGCTACGTCGATCATCAGCCCGCGATAGCCGAAGCGGGGGGCATCAATGATGTCGAAGGCGGGAAGCGCCTTGCCGGAGGCGCCATCCAGCATCTGGCGCAGGGATTGGAGGCCGTAATAGACGCCGGCCGCCGAAACACCCGTGATGGAAATGCCCGATTGGGGCCGGATTTCGAGGCGATAGGCCTCTGGCGAGGACTGGCCGGGAACGGGGCCTGTCGAGAGGCGCAAGGGCGTTTTCCCCGATGCCCCGCCAAAGAGGCTGCGGGCAAATCCGGCCTCCGCCTTGAGGTGCGCGGGGGCTTCCACATGCGCGCCGCCCTCCATGTCCACCGCTCCTGCAAGAGGGCGGCTGGCAAGCGGCGCGGGGAAGAAGGGAGGAAGGTCGTCTGCCGCGACAGACTGGACAGAGGCGTTGTGGGCATAGATCGTTTCTGGCGCGACCATGGAGCCAATGCCCGTGGGCGCGCCGGGCACCTGCGCCGCCGGAGCAAGCGGTTCGGCCCGGTAATCGCGGATTGCCACGCCCTCGCCCGGGGTTGCATCATAGACGAGATAAGGAGCGATCGGTGCCTTGTCCGGCATAATCATGATGTCGCCATGGTGCAGCGACAGCGTCAGGCTTTCGCCCGGTTGCAGTGGCCCCCGTCCCGGTGCGACGCGCAATTGATAGAGCGGTCCTGCGATATGGGTGATCTCTATCCCTTCGCCCGGGCGAGGGGCTTCCAGCGGCGAAATGGCGCTGAAATAGAGCGACCATCCGCTGACAGGAAGGGCGGATGCGCCGGTGTTGCGCAGGGTCAGGCTGGCGGTCGTCTGGCCCTTTTCCACCGAAAGGGCAGTCCAGCGCAGGGCCAGCGCGCCGGCATCCCGATCCGCCGACGCAGGGGTCTGCGCATTGGCCGGGACGAGGCCACTGGCCAGCAGCGCGGCGATCGGGGTCAACCACCCGGCCCGACGCGAGATGATGAAGGGGCGTTGGCGCATATTCATCCTTCCTGTCGCCGGGCCTGGGGTATTTTGTGCCTTCGCATCAGAAGCTGTAGGATATGCCCAGCAGATATTCGGTCCCGAACTTGTGATATTGCTGCGGCGCCGTCTGGCCGTCCACCGTCTGGCTGGTGACATAGGCTTCATTGGTGAGGTTGTTCCCCTGAAGCGTGATCGCCAGATCCTTGAGCGGGCCGGATTGCACGGTATAGCCGATCTGAGCATCGACGATATGCTCGGACTTGATGTTCTCCGTCACGAACAGGAACGCATTGTGCCGCCGCGCTGAATAGCCGGAGCGATACCGCTCGCCCACGCGCAACTGGATGCCGTCCTTTTCATAATAGAGGCTGCCCGACCAGACATCGCCGGAAAAGCCTTCCAGCAGGGTGTCGAGGAAGACCCCGTCCTTGTCGGTCTTGGGCTTCAGCTTCGATTTGGAATAGCTGCCGGCAAAGCCGAAGCCCGAGAGGAAGGAGGTGAGCAGATCGCCTTCCAGCGTCCAGCTTACCTCTACGCCGCGCAGCTTGCCGCCCTTGGTGTTGGTGGGCGTCGTCAGCGTGCCGATCGAACTGATCGGCGTGACATTGGACGTGTTGGCATAGCCGCTGAAATCATATTGCACGTCCTTGGTCACGATACCGCGCGTGATATCCTTGTAGAAGGCCGCGACGGCGATGTAGGACGCCTTGCCGATATAATGTTCGAGCGACAGGTCGAAGTCGTAGGAAATCCAAGGCTTCAGCTTTGGATTGCCGCCATCGCCATACCATTTGCGGTCGGTCTGGCTGACCGCGGCGGTGATCCCTGCGCGCATGTCCGCCATTTCCGCCCGCGCCAGTGCCTTGGCCGCGCCCAGACGCAGGAAGGTATCCTGCGCCAGCTGGGCATTGAGGTTCAGGCTGGGCAGGATATCGGTGTAGCTGATGCCGCCGTCGACCAGCGATGCATCGCCAAGGGCGTCTACATAGAGGCCCGATGCGCTCTGGCTGGTGCGGATCACCTGCACGCCGATATTGCCGCGGATCGGCACCCAATGATCGTCCCGGATGTCGAGCTTCGCGAACAGCGTCGTCACCTTTTCGCGCACGCCCCAGTTCCAGGACGGATCGAGCGCATTGACCGCTTCCTCATAGCCGCTGCCGCCCAGCGCATCGTCGACGTTGAAATAGAGCACATTGGGCATGCCCATGAAGCCCATGTTCGCCGAATAGGTGTGCAGGCTGTCGGGGATCGCCTGACAGGTCAGGCCATTGAGGCAGGGGGAACTGTCGGTCAGATAATAGCTGGTCTGCTCATAGTTGAGCGACTTGGTACGCTTGCGATAAAGCAGGCCGACCTCCAGCCCGTTGAACGGGCCGAAATCCATCTCGCTGCGGGCCGAAAGGCGGGCAGTCTCCACCTTGTCCTGCACTTTGGCGAGCGCCGACATGCCGCCCAGATTTTCGCCCCACACGCTCGCAAGCGACATATCCGTCGTGCTGTTGAGGTCGACGCTGGAAGTGACATGGCCGAAGCTGTTGAAATCGGTCGGCAGGTCGACGGTGAGCGACATCGGCGTTGCCGACATGAGATAGGCCTCACCCACCCATTCGCGGCGCGTCGCCTTGGAATAGCCGAGATCGGCGCGAAAGGTCCATGCGCCCGCACTATAGCTGTTGGCCCAGCTGACCGCGTTGATGCGGTCGTTGCGGTTGTCCTGCCGCATGGTGAGAATGGGGCTGGCATTGTCCACCTGGATGGAATCGCTGTTCATCGCCACCACCGGAATGCTGCCGGTCGCCCAGTTGGCGAGCACGCCGATCATCTCGTCGCCCTTCATCCGCTGCTTGAACTGGGAACGGAAAAGGTCGATCTTGCTGGAGAAATGCTCGTCGGGTTTGAACTGGAGCACACCCAGATAGCCGTCGCGCACCGTCTTGGTGGACGCAATACCAGTTTCAAAGCCATCGAACGTATAGGTGTCGCCAAGGCCCTCCACGCCGATCACCGACGCCTTGCCATAATCCCAGAGGTTGAAATATTTCTTCTTGTTCGGGGAATCGAGATGGGCATAGCCCAGCGCGACGCCGATTTTCCCGTCGGCGAACTGATCGATGTAAGAGAAGCTCAGCCGTCCGCCATGGCTCGAAGTGGAGGGCAGCACCTTGCCCATGGAATTGCCGTCATAGCGCAGGCTCATGTTGATCTTGCGCCCATTGAAATCCAGCGGCTCCAGCGTGTGAATGTCGACCGTGCCGGACAGCCCCATGGCGCCCAGCGAGGCGTCGGGCGTCTTGTAGAGCGTTGCCGAGCTGACGAGTTCCGCCGGGAACTGGTCATATTCAAAAGAGCGATCATCGCCGGTTGAGACCATTTCCTGCCCGTTGAGCAGGGTCATGCCGAATTGCGGGGCCATGCCGCGAATGGAAAGCACCTGCGCGCGGCCATCGACGCGCTGGGCGGCGACGCCGGGAAGGCGGGCGAGGGATTCGGCGATGCTGACGCCCGGCAGCTTGCCGATATCCTCGGCGCTGACGACCTCGACAATCTCGTTCGATGCCTTTTTGGCGTTGATCGATTTTTCGATGCTGGCGCGGATGCCGGTGACGATGATGCCGCTATCGACCTGGCCATCATCCTTCTGGCTGGCCGCATCCGGCGCGCTGGGCGGGGGGAGCTGGCCATCGTCCTTCGACGAACTGTCGCCTGAATTTTCCTGCGCCGCTACGCCTGCGGGCAGGACAAGCAGGCCGGATGTGGACAATAATGCCTGAAGCGACGCGGCCATGAGCCAGCGAGACTGTCTGCGCGAGAACCTTACCCCCATATATGCCACCCCTTCTCTGAGCCTTGTTGGCTACCTTGTCCTATTGGATTGATAAAATGGTATCATCCAATTTTTGAAATTGTCAATAATATATATCCAATATAGTACCAAAGATGAAAGGCGACGCATTTTAGCGCCTTGTCGACCAGCGGACTACCGGACCAGCCGCTCTCCCAGCAGATGCAGCACACGGTCCTGCGGCATCGCATAGCCATACACCCCGCTTACCTGATCCAGCCGGTCGAGCGGAACGGCGTGGCGTAATCGGATACGCAGGCGCGAGCCGATGAGGCGGGCTTCCTCGATACTGTCCGGGCCACCCAGTGCAGCAACGATGGCCTCCGCCGGTTCGACGAGGGGATGCGGTTCCGGGGACGGCGCAGGGGAAGAAGAAGGAGACGCATCCCCGAGCAGCGCGGCCTGACGGATATCCTCGCAAATCTGGTCCGCCATCGGGCCGATGATGACCTGCACGGCCTGCGCGGAGGGTCGCAGCACCGCAACCGCGCCCAGCGCCTTCAGCGCGGCTTCGTCTATCGCGTCCTGATCCTGCACGACCAGCCTCAGCCGCGTGGTGCAGGCACCGATCGTCCGCAGGTTGCCCGACCCGCCCAACGCCCGGAGATAAGCCACGCCGCGCCCGCCGGTGGCCAAAGCAGTGCCGCCAGCGCCTTCCTCCTGTGCCTGCCGCCCTGGCGTTGCCAGATTGAACCGCCGGATCGCGAAGAGAAAGATGCCGTAATAAAGGATGAAATAGCCGATTCCGACCGGCAGCAGCAGCAGCGGCCGGGTGGCGCGTCCGAAATTCAGCACATAGTCGAAGAGGCCAGCGGAAAAACCGAAGCCCAGCCGCACGTCGAGCAGGTTCATGATGACCATCGCCGCACCTGTCAGCACCGCATGAATGGCGTAGAGCAGGGGAGCGAGGAACATGAAGCTGAATTCGATCGGCTCGGTCACCCCTGTCAGGAAGGAGGTGAGCGCGAGGCTGAACAACATCCCGCCGACGGCTTTCTTCTGTTCCGGCAGCGCGGTGCGATACATGGCGAGGCAGGCGGCGGGCAGGCCGAACATCATCACCGGGAAAAACCCCGCCATGAAGGCGCCCGCATGGGGGTCACCCGCAAAGAAGCGCCGCAGGTCGCCGGTGGTGCCGTTGAAATCGCCGAGCAGGAACCATGCCACATTGTTGAGGATATGGTGCAGTCCCGTCACCAGCAGCAGCCGGTTGAGCAACCCATAGCCGAACAGGCCGAGATTACCCGAGGCGACCAGGGCTTCGCTCGCGAGGCTCAGCCCGCGGTCGAGCAGGGTGTAGCCCGATCCCACCAACAGCGCCATCAGCACGCCCGCACCCCCAGCGACGATCGGCACGAAACGCCGCCCGCCGAAGAAGGAGAGATAGGCAGGCACTTCGATTGTCGCATAGCGGTTGTAGAGCGCGCCGCCGAAAAGACCCGACAGGATGCCCACCGGCACATCGAGCCGGGCGAAGGACTTGGCCTTCCAAGCCTGCTCGACCATTGCGGCCACCGTATCGGTAAGGCCTGCCACGACCTCTGGCGGAACGGGGATCAGCGCCCGCCCGCCCTGCATGGTGACAAGATAGCAGACCACGCCCGCCAGCCCCGCCGCGCCATTGCCGTCGCGGGAAATGCCGGTGGCGACACCGATCGCGAACAGCAGGCCGAGGCTGGAGAACAGCGCATCTCCCGCTGCGGCAAGCAAGGGAATGCCCAGCAGATCGGGCTGCCCCAGACGCAGCAGCAGCCCGGCGATGGGCAGCACCGCGATCGGCAGCATAAGAGCGCGCCCGATGGGCTGGAGCAGGCCGATAATCGTCCTCATTGGGGCAGATCCTCTTCAAAGCGGCGGGCAAGGGCGCGAACCTCTGCGGCGGAGTCCAGCGTCAATGCCTGTTCGGCATGGGTGCGGCACTGGGCGACGGAGAGCCGGCGCACCAATGCCTTGAGGTCGGGTACGAAGCGCGGCGCAGCGGACAATTCGGTAATGCCCAGCCCCAGCAGCAGCGGAATGGCGAGCCGGTCGGAAGCCAGCCCTCCGCACAGCCCCACCCAGCGATCCTGCTGCCGGGCACCCTTCACCGTCAGGGCGATCAGGCCCAGTATAGCGGGATGCAGCCCGTCTATTCCGGGTGCGACAGAAGGATTGCCCCGATCCATCGCCAGCGCATATTGGGTCAGGTCATTGGTGCCGATCGACAGGAAATCGGCATGGCGGGCCAGCGTTGCGGCGGTGACGGCGGCGGCGGGCGTTTCCACCATGATGCCGACTTCGACAGGGACGGCAATGCCCATCTCCGTCCTTATCGCGTCCACCCGTGCCCGCACTGCCAGCACTTCGGCGGCGCTGGCGACCATCGGCACCATGATCCGGCATTGGCCATGGGGCGTCACCGAAAGGATGGCGCGCAATTGCTGGTCCAGCACGTCCGGCATGGCAAGGCCGACGCGAATACCGCGCAGGCCGAGCGCGGGGTTTTCCTCCGGCGGGATCGGCAGATAGGGGGCGGGTTTGTCGCCGCCGATATCAAGCAGGCGGACGATCAGGGGTCGCCCCTGCAAATGCCGCGCGATATCCTGATACAGCGCGGCCTGTTCATCCATGGAAGGGGCGCTGTCGCGGTCGAGAAACAGGAACTCGGTGCGCAGCAGGCCCGATCCCTCGGCGCCGTTCGCCATGGCGAGTTCCGCATCTTCCAGCGATCCCAGATTGGCGAAGGCCTCGATCCGCACGCCATCGCGGCTGACGCAATTTATGCTGGCGGAAGCAAGGGCGGCGGATCGCAAGGCTATCCGCCTCTCCACCTCCGCCTTCGCCTCCGCCAGCGCCTCGACCGATGGCGAGACGTGCAGAAAACCGCCATCCGCATCGAGAATAAGGGAAGAATTTTCAGCTACCTGCGCCAGGGCAGGGCCGGTCGCGACCAGCATGGGCAGACCCATGGAGGCAGCCAGAATGGCCACATGCGAGGTCGGGCCGCCGCGCTCCAGCACGACCCCGGCCACAGCGCCATCGAGCGCGAGGATGTGGGAGGGCAGAAGTTCCTCGGCGAGCAGGATCGTGCCGGGCGGGAAGGACAACACCTCCTCCTCCGCCCCGGTCAGGATGCGCAGGATCTGGCGTTCGAGATCGTTGAGATCGTCGGCGCGCTCGGCAAAGCGGGCATCGCCGCTCATCCGCATCATATCGGCCATGGCGCGGCAGGCCACGCGCCAGCCATGCTCCGCGCTGCGCCCCGCGGCAATCTGTGCGAGGGCCTCCTCCCGCAGTGCAGGATCATCCAGCAGCGCCACATGCGCGCGGCGGATCGCGGCCTGCGTCCCTTCGTCATCCTTGCCGCAAAGGCGAGCGCGCAAGCTGGCGAGGGCAGCGTCCAGACGACCAGTTTCCGTCTCCACGCCAGCGCCGTCGCGCGATACGTCCATATCGGGGAGGCAGAACCAGTGCGCGGTGCCGATGCAATAACCCGGCGCGGCCAGTGTTCCGGCGAACGCGCCGTCGGGCGGGGGAGAGGGGACGGAAGGGGCCGGGGCAACGGGACGCCGTGCCTCTTCTTCACTCTCTCCCATCCCGCTTTCGATCAGGCTGCGCAACGCCCCTAGCGCGGCTTCGGCATCCGGTCCCGCCGCCTCAATCGCCACTTCGTCATCAAGATGCACGCCCAGCCGCATCAGCCCGATGGGGGAGCGGGTCGAAGCCTCGCTACCGTCCTTGACGATCCAGCTTTCCGACAGAAAAGCGCGCGCCGTCTCGCCGATCCGGGCGGCCGGGCGGGCGTGAATGCCATGCAGCATCGGGATACGCACGCTTATGCCTATCCGCTCGCCATCATCTTGGCGGGCGGCGATGGAGGTGGCGGTCGCGTCTATGGGTTCGAGATAGACTATGCCTTCGCCCGTTCCGACGACCTTGCCGGTCACCCGGCGCTGGATACGGAACCGCTCCGCATTGGTTACGATGATCGGGGTCATCAACGATGGCACGGCCATCGCCACTGCGTCGAGATCGAAGCGTATCAGGGGCTGCCCGCGCAGTACCCGCGCGCCCACCGCGACCAGCGGCGTGAAGCCCTTGCCGGCAAGGGCAACCGTGTCGATGCCCAGATGCATCAGCACCTCTACCCCGCCATCACCCAGCACCGTCACCGCATGATGGCTGTCATGCATGGTCAGCACCTCGCCGTCGCAGGGCGCACACAGCGTATCGCCCAGCGGGTCGATGGCGATGCCGTCCCCCAGCAACCGGTCGGCGAATACCGCATCGGGCACATCATCCAGCGAGGTCGCCCAGCCCTGAAGCGGAGAAGTGAGTATGATCGGACCCATGATATTCCCCTCATCCCGGTCCCTGCCGGGCCTGTTTCTTATCGTGCCTCTATCCTGGGCTGCCGCGCCGTTCAGGCAATGCGCTGTCCGCCCGCCCAGGTGCCGCGCACGCGCAGATCCGCATCCAGCCACAGGAAATCCGCGCGTGCGCCCGGCTCCAGCGTGCCGACACGCCCGGAAAGGCCGAGAAAGGCCGCGGGATTGCCCGAGGCCATCGCAAAGGCGATTTCCGGCGCGACGCCGATCGCGCACAGGTTGCGCACGGCCTGCGCCATGTCGAGATCCGACCCGGCCAGCGTGCCTTCTTCTCCCACGCACACCCCGTTGCGCACGACGATGCGCTCTCCGTTGAGCAGGAAACTCTTTTCCTCGCTGCCGACGGTCAGCATGGCGTCGGTGACGAGCATGAAGCGATCCAGCGGGCGTGCGGCGAGCGCGATGCGGATCGCCGCGGGATGGACATGGGCATCATCGACGATCAGCCCGCAATAGAGGCTCTGGTCCTCCAGCACCGCGCCAACGACGCCCGGCTCGCGATGGTGCAGCGGCGACATCGCATTGTACAGATGGGTGACGCCCCGCGCACCCGCCGCGATGGCGCGCCTTGTATCGGCATAGCTGGCATTGCTGTGGCCGATGCTGACGATCACACCTGCGTCGACCAGCGTGCGGATCGCCGCCATGTCGTTGCATTCGGGTGCCAGGGTGAGGATGACGACACCGCGCCGGGGGCGGGTCAGCAGGTGCAGCGCCGTCTCGTCCAGCGACCGGAAAAGACCGGAATCGTGGATGCCCCTGCGCGCATCGGAGAGGAAAGGGCCTTCTATATGGATGCCAAGGACACCGGGCACGCCCTGCTCGATCGCCTGATCGACCGCATCCATGGCGTGGGCCACAAGGGGAAGCGGGGCACTGATGAGGGTTGGCAGGAATCCGGTGGTGCCGAAGCGGGCATGGGCCGCGCCAATGCGGGCGATGCCTTCGACATCGGGCCGGTCGTTGAACAGCACGCCCCCGCCGCCATTGACCTGCGTGTCGATGAAACCCGGCACGATCCAGCCGCCGTCCAGATCAAGCGCCTTTTCATCGCTCGTGGTGGTTTCAAGGGCGGTGATGGTGCCGTCCTCCCATGTCAGCGTTCCGCCATCACTTTGGCGAACGCCGGAAAAGAGGCGGCCGTTGCGGAAACCGAGACTGTTCATCGCGTTTCCGTGACCTTGCGCAGATAGGGAGGCTGGTCCGGGTCGAGGCCGCGCGCGCGCGACAGCCTTTCTGCCGCCATATAGAAGGACTGGATGAGAAGGATGGGTTCCAGCACCGGATGGGCGGCGATCGTGGGGAGCGGCGAAGCCGCACCCGCGCCGCAATCGGCAAGCAAGATGGCGGCGTCGCGCGCCTCGAAATCGCGAGCGGCGGCCCGGACATCCTCTCCCGACCTGTCGGATGTCGCGAAGGCCAATACCGGAAACCCCTTGTCCACGATCGCCATCGGGCCGTGGCGCACTTCCGCGCTCGAAAAGCCCTCGGCGTGCAAACCGCAGGTTTCCTTGAGCTTGAGCGCCGCCTCCTGCGTGATCGACAGGCCATAGCCACGACCGATGATGAAGAGGTTGCGCGCGCTTTCCAGCCTGTCTACCAGCATGGACCAGTCCTGCTCGCAGGCCTGATCCAGCAATGCGGGCAGGGCGGAAAGCCCCTCGCGCAAGGAAGCGTTCTCGCTCCATTCGGCGGCTAGCGCGGCAAGACCAGCGATCGAAGCGATAAAGGATTTGGTGGCCGCGACCGATGTTTCCACGCCCGCGCAAAGCGGCAGCAGATAATCCGCCATGTCCGCCAGAGGAGAGCTTTCATCATTTACCAGCGCCACCACGGTCGCGCCCGCCTGTTTGTAAAGGGCGACGGTGGCGAGCAGATCCGGGCTGCGGCCGGATTGGGAAATGGCGATCATCAGCGCATCGGTCGGCTGGAGCGCGCCGGGAAACAGCGAGGAAACCGAGGGCGCGGCCGAAGCGACCGGCAGGCCCACGAGAGTCTCGATCAGATATTTGCCATAGGTCGCGGCATGATCGGAAGAGCCGCGCGCGCAGGTGACGATGAGGGCCGGGGGACTGGCGCGCAGATGGGCGGCGAGGCCGGCAAGCGTGCCGGCATTGCGGTGCAGGAACCGGGCAACCGCCGCCCCGCTCTCCCGCGCTTCCCGCTGCATGGCGGACGATTCCGGCCGCAGCTCCACATTCGACATCATACCCCCTTGTGCGCGTGGAATCGCGCTAACTGGCGTTAAGCTCCGCGACGACGTCATAGGCATCGCCGCGATAATAGGACTGGGTGAATTCGACAGCCTCGCCGTCGGAAAGGAAGCCGCGCCGTTCGATGAACAATCCGGCATGGCCGCTGTCGACGCCGAGCAGTTTCGCCTGCTCGGGCGGAAAATGCATCGCGCGCAGGCGCTGGAGCGCGCGCACCGGACGGCGGCCCTGCATCTCCAGGGCTTCATAGAGCGAGGCGCCGACCGCTTCGACGCCCGGAAGGCAACGGCCCACGATGGTCGAATATTCCACCGCCATCGGCACGTCGTCGGCAAAACGCAGGCGCTGGAAGCGGTAGACCTGCGTACCGGGCGACAGGCCGAGCAGCATCGATTCCTCGGGGCTGACGAGGCCCGCCGACTTCGCAAGCCATTGGCTGCTGGGCTGGCGCCCACGCGCCAGCATATCTTCGGAGAAGGACGATAATTTGGAAAAGCTCTTGTCGACGCGCGCGGCAACGAAGGTACCCGCCCCCCGGCGGCGCACGACCAGCCCTTCCTGCGCCAGCCCGTCGATCGCCTTGCGCACGGTGATGCGGGACACGCCATATTCCAGCGCAAGGTCCCGCTCCGCCGGGATCACGTCGTCCTGGACGAGGATGCGGTTATGAATGGCCTGCCGGACCAATTGCTGGAGCTGAAGATAGAGAGGGATGCGCGTTTCTTCCTGAAGCGCGCCGATCCGGTCTGAAAATGCGTGCATGGTTCCTTCTCTCCCGGTCGGGGTGGTGTCCAATCGAGGGTAGATAAGGGAATCCTGTAGCACAAGAAACGGATATAAATTGATGATTGGTATTATTCAAGTCTTATGGCTCTGTTGCAAAAATCGTGAAGCTTGAGCATGCTTGGCGGAGATTGAACGGATGGAGCGATGACGGATTTCAAGTGGCGCCATTTCCAGGGTGATGTGATCCTGTGGGCGGTGCGCTGGTATTGTCGCTATCCGATCAGCTATCGCGACCTTGAGGAAATGCTGGCGGAACGCGGCATTTCGGTCGACCATACGACGA
>NZ_JBSXOQ010000091.1:0-3747 GCF_056859495.1 Sphingobium sp. L-44
GCGCTGCTTCGGTAGGCGAGATACGAGCTTCGACCAGCTTGATGGCCGCATCCACTTTGGACATGTCCAGCGGCTGACGGCCAGGCTGTTTGCCCTTAGCACGGGCGGCGGCAATACCATCTCTGGTTCGCTCAGAAATCAACCGTCGCTCAAAATGGGCGATGGCCCCAAACACATGGAAGATGAGCTCGCCGGCAGCTGACGAAGTGTCGATCTTTTCTTCAAGGCTCAGGAGCGCGATGCCCTGACCGCGTAGCGTCTCAACCGTGGTGAGAAGTTCGGCAAGCGAGCGCCCAAGCCGATCGAGGCGGACCACCGCCAGCGTGTCACCCTTGCGGGCATAGGCGATTAGCTCAGCCAGACCGGGCCGTTCCATGCTCTTACCTGAAATGACATCGGTGAAGATTTTGATGGCGCCAGCCTTCTCCAGACGCATGGTCTGGCCCGCAACGTCCTGATCGCCGGTGCTGACGCGGGCATAGCCCAGAATATCACCCATGCCGCACGTCTCCCAAACGGTCGTTCTGTGGACGCTATGGAGGGCAGCCGCTGCGCCCCACCCATATCCGTCCACATACTATGTCTCTTTACTCCTCGCTGTCCATAGGCCCAGATGACCTTTTGTGGACAGGAAACGGCATGACGAAGCGCAAGCATCAACTCCTGACCGAGAGCGAACGCGATCAGATACTCGCCATCCCGACCGATCGCGACCATTTGGCCCGGCTCTATACCTTCGAGCCTTCCGATATCGAGATCATCGGCGCGCGACGGGAGCGACGGAACCAGTTGGGCGTGGCGCTGCAACTCGCGCTCCTGCGGCACCCGGGCATCACCCTTGCGCAGTTGATACAGGACAGGGGAGCAATACCCCATGATCTCGCCGCTTTCGTCGCGGAGCAACTTGGTCTGCACGTAACCGAGCTGGCCAACTATGCGGCGCGGGATCAGACAATGACGGATCATGTCCGTGAGCTGGCGGCGCGTTTGGGGCTTCGGGGGCCAACCCGCGCCGATATTCCCTTCATGGTCGAGGCGGCCGCGAGAACGGCATGGGCGACCGACAAGGGGATGACGATTGCGATGGGCGTGGTCACCGCCCTGCGCGAGGCCCGGATTTTGCTGCCGTCCATCTCCACCATCGAACGCGCCAGCAGCGCGGGACGTGCCCGCGCGCGCAAGCAGGCCGCCCACGCCCTGATCGCCGATCTCAGCGCCGAACAGGTCCAGTCCCTCGATCAGCTCTTCGACGCCGCCGGCGGCATGAGCCATCTCGCCTTGCTTAAGACCATCCCCGTCGCGGCCAAGCCCGATCACGTCCGCCAGATCCTCGACCGTCTGAGGCAGGTGCGGAAGATCGGCATTTCCCCCGACGTCGCGGGCCGCATCCACGCGGACCGATTTCGGCAATATGTCAGGGAAGGCCGTGCGTCGCCTGCCTATATGATCGAGCGCTATATTCCCTCCCGGCGACGCGCCACGCTCGTTGCCTTCCTGCTCGATCTTGAAGAACGGCTGACGGACAGCGCCCTGGAGATGGCGGACAAGCTGATCGGCGGCATCTTCACCCGCGCGAAGAACGCCCAGGCGCGCAGCTATGCCGCCACGTCGAAGAACGTGGCCCGGCTGATGCTGATCTTCCGCAGGACGATCGACGCGCTCACCGATGCAGTCGATACTGGCGAAGATCCTATGGAGGTCCTGGATGCCTCAGTAGGATGGCACACCCTCCTGAAGGCCAGACCGGAAGTGGCGACGATCGCGGAAACCGCCAATCTTGATCCGCTGAGGGTCGCGGCCGACCGCTATGCGACGTTGCGCAAGTTCGCCCCTGATCTGCTTGAAGCGCTACAGTTCAGGGCCGGAAAGGGCAGCGCGAAAACGATTGCCGCTATCGAGATGCTGCGCGACCTCAATAGGTCGGGCAAGCGCGATCTGCCTGCCGACGCTCCGATGCCCTTCCGCAAGGAATGGCAGAAAATCGTCATGGGCGATGACGGCAAGATCAATCGGCGGCTCTGGGAAATCGCGACTATCGCGCATCTGCGCAACAAGCTGCGCTCCGGTGATGTCTGGGTGGAACGATCGACGGGATACCGCCAGTTCGACAGCTACCTGCTAAGCGAACCGAAGGCCAAGCCGATCGTGTCGGCTCTTGGTCTGCCACCCACAGCCGGCGAATGGCTCGAACAGCGGGGCCGCGAACTGGACTGGCGGCTGAAGAAATTCGCCCGGAGCCTGAAGCGCGACGCTCTGGAGGGTGTGCGATACCGCGACGGCCGCCTCCAGATATCCCCCGTTCGTACGATCGCAACGCCCGACGCCGAAGCCCTGGCCGACCGGCTCGATGCGATGATGCCACGCATCCGTATCACCGAACTGCTACATGAGGTGGCGCAGGAAACTGGCTTTCTTTCGGCGTTCACCAACCTGCGCACCGGCGAGCTATGTCCCAATGAAAATGCGCTGCTCGCCACGATCCTCGCCGACGCCACCAATCTCGGCCTGTCGCGCATGGCCGCCGCGAGCCAGGGCGTCACGCGCGATCAACTCCTATGGACCCATGACGCCTATATCCGCGACGAGAGCTACCGCGCGGCGCTCGCCGTCCTCATCAACGCGCACCACCGCCTGCCATTCTCGCGGGTATGGGGCGACGGCACAACGTCCAGTTCCGATGGTCAGTTCTTCAGGGGCGCGAAGCGCGGCGCATCGGGCGGCGACATCAACGCCCGCTATGGCGTCGATCATGGCTTCAGCTTCTACACCCATGTTTCCGATCAGCGCGGGCCCTACCACGTCAATGTGATCTCGGCCGCCACGCATGAAGCGCCCTATGTCCTCGACGGCCTCATCAGCCATGGCACCGATCTCAGGATCGTCGAGCATTACACCGACACCGGCGGAGCGACCGATCATGTCTTCGCCCTGTGCGCGATGCTGGGATTTCGCTTCTGCCCGCGCCTGCGCGACTTTCCGGACAGGCGGCTTGCGCCGATCGCGCCGGTTTCGGCCTATCCGTCCATCGCCCCGTTGTTGGGCAAGCGTATCCGCACCGACATCATCAATGAACAATGGGACGACGTGCTGCGCCTCGTGGGGTCGATCAAGGCTGGCCACGTCGCGCCGTCGGTCATGCTGCGAAAGCTCGCCGCCTACGAACGGCAGAACCAGCTCGACGTCGCACTACAGGAGATCGGCAAGATCGAACGGACCCTGTTCATGCTGGACTGGCTTGAAAATCCCGATCTGCGCCGGCGATGCCATGCCGGCCTTAACAACAGCGAGCAGCGCCATGCCCTGACGCAAGCGATCTACACCTTCCGCCAGGGCCGCATCATCGACCGCAGCCATGAAGCTCAACAATATCGGGCATCAGGCCTCAACCTAGTCATCGCGGCGATCGTCTATTGGAACACGATCTACATGGCCGACGCCGCCCAGCATCTGCGATCGGCAGCGGCCCCGGTCCCCGATGATCTGCTTGTCCATACGTCGCCGGTTGGCTGGGAGCATATTGCCTTTTCCGGCGATTTCCTCTGGGATCGAGCCGCCGCTTCCGCTGGCCGCAAGGCCCTCAATCTTCCGCCGGACAGCCGCGCCGCCTAAGCGTTCCTCGGTTGTTCTCCCTTAGCGTTGCGTGTGGATGGCTCCCGCGTTGCGGTGCGATTTTCTGACGTTCTGACATGCCATATCGAGTGCAGTCGCGTGTCCGGCCTTTATGTGCAGCCTTTATACGGCTGCTGG
>NZ_JBSXOQ010000092.1:0-29880 GCF_056859495.1 Sphingobium sp. L-44
GATCGTTCATGGCGGCCAGCGCCGACCAGGCCGTCGACATCGGCCTCCATAATGATCTGCAATACGCTCTCGGCGATCGTACGCAGGAAATCTCCATCTCCGGTCTTCGCCATCAGTTCGGCAAGCGGTAGTCTGTCGTCCGTCATCGGGATCAACTCCTCGGTGGGCCTGTGACGTGTGGTAACTCCACCTTACCGATGAGCCCGGTGGCCACCGACTTCGAAATCGCATGGGGTTGGGCATGCCCAACCCCATCCGATCACCTTAATCTACACCGGAAATTACACCACGAGCGCGTACGCTAAGTTCAGGCAGATCGGAAGGAGACGCAGCAGGTGGTCGCCGATGCCATTGGGATTACCCGGACCGCCTATGCCAGGTTTGCAAACGGAAAAAGCTGGCCACGCCCCGACACGTTCGAAGCATTGCAGGACTATTTTGAAGTTTTCGGTGAGCAATTGGCTGTGGCCCGGCAACCTGGAGAGAGGGCGACGGGGGCGCGCGGAGCCAAATTTCGACACACTTCGGGCAGACGCAATTCACGACATGGGCCGGTATCTCAGGAAATGTCGAAAGACGAAGAAATATACCCTGCGACAAGTCGCTGCATGGTCAGGCGTATCTGCTGCGCAACTCTCACGCATCGAGCGTGGTGAATGCGCGGATTCGCGGATCATCGGCGTCGTGGACGAAGACAAATATCTCCATAAGGATGAACAGCGGCTGACATTCACAAATCAGATCATCCGCGAAATATACCACGGAACATTCATTCCGCCCGACGAAAAATAACGGCATTTGCGAACATCGTGGCCCGTGTAAACGACCCATCCCGGCCATTCAGCACCCAATTTTACGCTCCCAGGTGCGGACCGGCAGCTTCCTCATCCTGAAGGCCTTGGATGGCCGTTAGAAGACTGGCAGATTTCGGCTATCCGACGCAGCAAAGCGCCACGCCCGGTGACAATACTGTGATTTAGCTGGCTATAAAGCCATTCTTCTGGCGCAGAGCCGCGACATCGATGCCGCCGGCAACCATCTTCTCCTCGGCCTGCCGGATGACGACGGCGGCAAATTCGGACAAATATGGGTCATGCGCCAAAGGCTTGGAAACCTTGGTGTAGACGAGGTCAAACTCTCGGGGAATCCAGGTGTCGAGGGCCGCGAGATTGTGCTGGAGTTGCACCTCGACCGTGTCGAGCGCGCTGGCAAACTTTGCCTCCGTGGTTTCGCGTGCCTCGAACTCTTCGAACAGCGATCGGATTTCGTGACCGACCGCAACCGGCAGCAGCCGCACGATCTCGTCCATCGCGGCAGCTTCCAGAGCCGCCTTTTTGGCCTTGCGATCACTGACCTCGAAATAGGGAATATCGCCGGCGATGCTTTCGACCAGATCATGCACGATCACCATCTTGAGCGTCTTGCCGGTGTCGATGGGCTGCGCCAGCTTGTCGGCCATCAGGATCGCGAGCAGCGACATCATCCAGCTATGCTCGACAACGCTTTCCTGCCGTCCGTCCGAAATCCAGCTATGGCGCAGTTCGCGCTTCAGCCGCTCGGCGACCGCGTAGAACGCCAGCACCGGCGCGATATGCTGCTGCGCGTCTAGCACCGGGTCAGTCGCACCCTGTCGAGCGACATAAGCGGCTTCCAGTTTGTCGAGGAAGCCGAACAATTTTCCGTTCATTTCGGAATAGTCGTCGTCGCGCAGGGCGTCGGGCTGCTGGACGAAACGGTAGTCAGTCAGCGTCGCAAGCTCTGCCTCGGAGGCGGCGATCAGTAGCTCGATAACATCAGGCGTGAATTCCATATGGCACTGGAAGCCATAGACCAGATCGCCATATTCGACGATCTGGCGCGGGCAGCCTTCGCTCGCGGCGATGATCGTCGCGGTTGCGGTGAGGCCGGGCATGTCGTTGTGCCAGTGACCGACCGACAGTTCCGCGCCGAAGTCGGCGAATTAGGATTAGCCCGCCCCTCAGGGGTGAGGCTGATCGGGAACTTGCCGATCTTCTTCTCCGGGCTGTGGCCATGGGCTGCGCCCAGCGCCTCGCCGATCAACTGCGAGCCGAGGCAGATGCCGACGACGGGCTTGCCCGCCTCGACGAACCGGGCGATCAGGCCGCGCTCTGCGGCGGCGTCGAAATGCGGACATTCGTCGGTCGTCGTCGCGGGGGACTGCGGCCCGCCCATGACGATCAGCATGTCATGATCCCGTGCGGAAATGGGTAGGCGCTCGCCATCATAGAGGTGGGTGAAGGACACATCATGCCCGCGCCCACGTGCCCATGTCTCATAGGCGCCTGGCGCTTCGAATGCCTCATGTATGACGAAATGAACTTTCATTGCGATGCTCCATCCAGCACTTCTTTCCCGAACCTGGTGAGTATCCACGTCTGGTCGGGATCAGACGCCGAAATACAGTTTATCCCGCAAGGATCCTGACAACATCCTTCGCCGGACAGCCCTTGCAGCATGATGTCGCGCCATAGCCATTCAGCGGCGACGTCGAAGCGTGGCCAATCCAGGCCGCTGCGTTCGAATAGGCGCTCCACGTGCCCGTTTGCCTGATCGAGTAAAGCGAGCAGCGCCCGTTCGTCCGCCGTCAGCGGTATCGAACGAGCGCCCATGTTCACTTCCCGATCGCAGGCAGTTCGAAAGCGGCCAGCAATGCCGAGAACGTTTCCAGCCCGGCTTCCGGTAGAGGCTGGAGTGGCAAACGGGGGGCACCCGCTTCCAACCCGCGCATCGCCAATCCTGCCTTGACCGTAGTGGGCAGTCCGCCGGTCACGATGAACTGAAGCACCGGCAGGATGCGATAGAACAAGGTGCGCGCGGCGGCGATGTTACCTGCCGCCATAAGCTCGAACAACTGCCGGGGCAGATCGCCCAGCAGGTTCGGCGCGGCTGTGCACCAGCCCGAGGCGCCGGCGGCCAGCGCCTCCAGGGTCATGTGGTTGGCGCCATTGTAGAACGGGATGCTATCGTTCGACAGCGTGCGGATCGCGTGCATCCGGTTGAGGTCACCGCTACTCTCCTTGATGAAGCGCACCGTCTCGATGTCCTGCACCAGCTTCACCAGCAGGGCGGGCGACATATCGACGCCGCTGGTGGCCGGATTGTTGTAGGCCATGATCGGCAGGTCGGTCGCCGCTGCGATGGCGGCATAATGATCGAAGATCTCAGTCTCGCTGAGTTTCCAATAGGCGATCGGGATCACCATCAGCATGTCGGCGCCGGCGTCCGCCGCGAAGCGTGCCTTCTCGACCGCCGCTGCTGTGGTGAGTTCGCTGATCCCGACGATCACAGGTATCCACCCGGCGACGGCCTCGACACCAAGGCGGACGCACTGCTTCCATTCTTCAGCGCTCAGATACGCGCTTTCGCCAGCGCTGCCGAGGAATGCGATCGCTGCTGGACCATCGGCGAGCAAATTTGCCGTGACCTGCCGGAATGCGGTTTCATCAATGCTACCGCCATTGGCGGTGAAGGGCGTGACGGGATAGGCAATGATGCCGTTGATGGAGGTGTCGATCTTCACTTGGCCTCCTCCCGGATGGCAAGACCACCCGCATTCTGGAGCATAGGAGCGTTCTCGCAGGCGAGATACCGCGCGGGCTTGTCAGGGGCGGCGTTAACGTGATGGTGCCACGCCCAGACCGGGATATAGAGTGCATCGCCTACTTCCCATTCGATCCGCCGATCCTCGATCATCGAATAGCCGCGGCCTTCGAGGACTTAGAGGATCGTCTCATAGGTGTGCCGGTGACGGCCCGACCGACCTCCGGGATTGAGGCCGCCGATCGTCATGCTGATCGCATGGCTCGGCAAATCAACGATATGGACCGGATGCTTGCGCTCGGCCGAGAAGCCGCCGCTGATATCACCCTTCTCGACACCTGGATGGGCGAGCCGTTCCGGCATATGGACCTGAATCGATGATGGCGTCCTGCCAAAGTCGGCCGAACCGAATTTCGTTTGTGCTTGCATGGCTGCCTCCGTGTTGGATGTGATCTACAGCGGCAGCCTGCTATTGGTCCAAGACGATATTTCTATTGAAGCGATTGGATTATCCAATAACATGCCGCGATGGACCTTCGCCGCCTCCGTTTCGTCGTCCGGGTTGCCGACGATCACAGCTTCACACGCGCGGCGCAGTCATTGAACGTTTCGCAACCCACGCTATCGCAGCAAGTTCGTGATCTGGAACTGGAGCTGGGTGTCGAACTGTTCCACCGCGGGGCGCGCCGGGTCGAAACGACCGAGGCCGGAGCGCTGGTCGTCCAGCATGCGCGTATCGTTCTCAACGCTGTCGAGGCGCTTCAGGATGCGGTTGTCGAGCATCGGGGACTGAAGCGTGGCCGACTGCATATCGGGGTGACGCAGACATTCAATGCGCTCTACCTGGCGCCGATCCTGACCGCCTTCGCTAGCGACTACCCGGCAATTGATCTGGAAGTAAGCGAACTAGCCAATGCCGAGATCGTCGAGGGCATCATCTCAGGCGCGCTGCACCTCGGTGTCGGTATCCCGCAGGGTGCCGAACTGGACGATGCAGAGCCGCTCTATCGCGACCAGCTCATGTTCGTGTGCCATTCCAGTCATCGCCTGGCACGTGCCAGGACCGTCGCGGTGTGCGAGATTGCAGAGGAAAGCCTGGCTCTGCTGGGAAGCCGATACCGTACGCGTGCGGCGGTGGATTCGTATCTGGGGAGCCACGGTGTGGTGCCTGCGCGTGTGATAGCGTTCAATACGTTCGCCGGCATTTTACAGACGGTCTCGCTCGGCGGGCATTCGGCGATCATGCCGGCCGACATCAGCCGAGGCGCAGGAGTCAACGATCTGCGGTTCATACCCCTGGACCCGCCCCCGCCTGAACGGGTCGTGTGCCTGTTGTCGCCAGCGACCAGCCTCCGCTCGCCGGCTTCATCTGTGATGGCGCAGCGCATTAGGTCCCGGTTCAATCCTGGTGATTACGGTCGGAAATAGGCATCGGCGTCGCGAAAGCGAAATGACTGGAAAGACCTAAAGCTGGTCGACAACACCCTCGCGGGCGAATGTCTGCGTCCGTGCGCGAGGAAACCGCTATTGAACGGCGACAACGGGCGCGTAGCAGGCGATTCCGCCCTCGACCCTTATGGGACACTCAGCCGTCAACTTTCGTTGACCAGTTCCGGACGTTCCGGTTTAACGGCTCTCAACCAACGTTGGCCATTCAAGTTATCTCCCGTCAACGCCCGATCCTGACCCAATTGGTTCTATCAAAGAAACTCGGATCGCATGGAAATTTGGGAATCAGACATTTGCGGCAATGATCTGTTGGCTGATGCTGCCGAAAGGGGATCTGCTGTTTCCAAAGGCAACAAGCGAAACGCGATCGCCGAAACTTAGAAAAGCTGTTTGGGATTTACCTTGCTCGATCATCTCGATCGCGCGGCGTTCGGAGATGCAGCAGGAGCCGAGCGTTGCATAATCGGCGTTGGACACGGTGCCCGATCCGATGATGGTGCCGGCGACCAGATCGCGCGTGCGGGCGGCATGGGCGACAAGCTCGTGAAAGCCGAATGCCATTTCGCCGCCATGGGGATGGCCGAACCAGGCGCCGTTGATGCGGACCTCCAGTGGCAGATGGACGCGGCCGTCTTGCCAGGCCTCGCCCAGTTCATCGGGCGTGACCGCGAAGGGGGCGACAGAGCAGGCGGGCTTGGCCTGAACCCAGCCGAACCCGGTCTTCATCTCGATCGGGGCGATCGCGCGCAGCGACCAGTCGTTGATGAGCAGGACCAGCTTGATATGGGATAGCGCGTCCTGCGCGCTGGTGCCCATCGGCACGGCATCGGTAATGACGCCGAACTCGCCTTCGAAATCGATGCCGTCAGCTTCGCTGGGAAGCGCCACATCCTGCGTTCCGGACAGGAAGCGATCGGACAGGCCCTGATACATGAGCGGCCGGCCGGTTTCGATCGGCGGCAGGTTGAACGCCTTCTGCATCAGCTCACCATGCTGCGGGAAAGCGGAGCCGTCGAGCCATTGCCAGGCGCGGGGCAGGGGGGCGAGCAGCCGGCTTTCGTCCAGCACATCGCCTTCCCCTTGTTCCAGCCGGTCGGCCAGCCGGCGCAGCGCCGGTTCGGCGCTGTCCCATCGCTCGATCGCCTGCTGCAGCGTGTTCGCAATGCCGTCCGCAGGCAGGCAGTGACGGGCATCGCGGGAGACGACGATCAGGCAACCGTCCGGCTGGCCATTATCGAGGGTGGCAAGGCGCATCTCTATTCCTCGAAGATTGCGACCGCGCGGGTCCAGCCGGCCGACGCGCCCTTGATCTTGTGCGGGAAGCAACTGACCATGAAGCCATGGCCGGGCAGGCTTTCCAGATTGTGCAGCTTTTCCAGGTGGCAATAGCCGATGTCGCGGCCAGCCTTGTGCCCTTCCCAGATCAGCGAGGTGTCGCCGGTTTCCTTGACCTTCTGCGCGGTATAACTGAACGGGGCATCCCAGGACCAGGCATCGGTGCCAGTGACGCGCACGCCCCGCTCGGTCAGGTAGATGGTCGCCTCATAGCCCATGCCGCAACCGCGATTGACATAGTCGGGCTGGCCCAGCGCCGTGCCGGCGGCGGTGTTGACCAGCACGATGTCGAGCGGCTGGAGGCTGTGGCCGATGCGCGCCAGTTCAGCCTCGACATCGGTGGCGGTGACGACATAGCCATCGGGGAAATGGCGGAAGTCGAGCTTCACGCCGGGCTGGAAACACCATTCCAGCGGCACTTCGTCGATCGTGATCGATCGCTGCGGTTCGCCGTCGCGGCCATCCATGGTCGGATGGAAATGATAGGGCGCGTCCAGATGCGTGCCGCTATGGGTGGTCAGCTTCACCCACTCGGACGCCGCGAAGCCGGCGCCGTCGGGGGTGTCCTGCGCCGTGACGCCGGGGAAGAACATCGCCAGTTCATGTGCGGTGTCGGCATGGGTTTGATAGGTGATTTCGGGCTTCAGGAACGGCGGGTCGCTGACCACATCGTTGCACAGCATGATCGACAGATCGACGAAGCGGCGGGTCATGCGGTCTTGCCTCCCAGCGTTTCGGCGAACCAGTCGGCGATGCAGTCGCGGCCATAGGCCATATTGTCCGCGCCGACATGTTCGACACCGCCTTCGCGCGGCGTGAAGATCGTCTTTTCGCGGCGGGGGGAGTTGACGAGCTGGTCGTAGAGGTCGTCAGCATAATCGACACTGATCTGGCGATCCTGCGCGCCATGGGTGACCAGGAAGGGCACCGTGATGCGGTCCATATGGCCGTTGAGGTTCATTGCTTCGGATTTGGCCAGAAAGTCCGCCTGATCCTTTGCCCCGAACGCCCAATGGACATGCGCCCAATAATGGGGGACGGGGTTCTCGCCCTCGCGCGCCATGCGCTTGTCCTGCACTTCGCGCCAATTATGGTTGGCGCCCCAGACCGCGCCGCTGGCAAAGCGCGGTTCATAGGCGACGGCGCGCGGCGCGAAATGCCCGCCCAGCGAAATGCCGGTCAGGCCGATCGCCCGGCCATCGACATCGGGTTGCTGTTCCAGCCAGTCGACCGCCTTGCTGGCCCAGCTTTCGCTGTGCGGATCGACGGGCAGATCCTGGAGCCGCAGTGCTTCGCCCGAGCCGGGCTGGTCGACGCAGAGTGTCGAAATGCCACGCCGCGCCAGTTCCTGCGGCAGGCGCGTCCAGTAGAGCAGTTCCTTGCAGCTATCGAGCCCGTTGCAGAAGACCACGACCGGCTTTCTTCCCTCGCCCTGCGCGCGGGTGAAGAGGGCCGGCATTGTTCTTGTCGCCAGCGGTATCTCGACCCGCTCGCGATTGATCCGGCCCAATGCCGTCGACCGGTCAAAGGCTGTGCGTGCCTTCGCATAGGTTGCCTCGCGGCCCGGCGCGCCATGGCCCTGCATCCGCTCGGCAGTGATCAGATAGAGCGCGGCACGCTCCATCTTGTTGGAGGCGGAGAATAGCCGGCCCTGCGCCTCATCCTGCGCCGCCAGTTCCAGCAGCTTGTCGCCCATCGCTGCCCAGGCCTTCATGAACATGGGCGTGCCCGCGTCGGCGCCGCTGTCGGCGGCGTCGCGGATCGGCTTGCACATGTCGATGATCTCGCCGAGCTGCGCGCCCGATTCCATCGCGATCGCGACCGACAGGTTCCAGATATAGTTGGGGAAATATTCGAATAGCGCCACGGTTTATGCCTCCCCCCTCAAACTTCTACAGCCTGGAACAGGCCCTTGTCGGGCTCGGGATGGGGCATGGTCTGGGGGCCGCCGACGCCGATGCCCCACTGGTCCATCACCTTGGGGCCGGGCACATGGACCTTGGGTTGGTGGTGCTCGAAATCCACATATTCCAGTTCGGACGTATATTCGACCGCGAAGCCTGCCGGCGTGGTGAAGTAGCTGAACGTATTGTTCCCGGCCGTGTGGCGCCCCGGTCCCCAGCGAATGTCGGTGCCCTTCTGACGCAGCCGGTTGATGCCGACCATCATGTCGTCGACGCTGGGCATATCATAGGCGACATGGTTGAGGCAGGGCGGTCCGGGTAGGATGGCGAGGCGGTGGTGCGCGCCGTTGCAGCGCAGGAAACACATGAAATCGCCTAGCCAGTCCGACACCTTGAAGCCCAGCACGTCGCAGAACCACTGCACCAGGGCCTGGTGGTTCGGCGAGTGCAGCACGATATGGCTGATCCGCTGCGGCACGCCTTCCCATTGTGCGATGGCGCGGGGCGCGCGCCGGGCAACGTCGCTCGAAATCTCGAACGGCAGGCCGTCGGGCGAGAAGAAGCGGAAGCCATAGCCGCCGCCCAGCGTGTCGAGATCGTGCGGGGCGCAGATGATCCGCGCGCCCGATGCGGCGACCCGATCATGCAGGGCATCGACATCGGCCCGGCTGTCGGCCGCCAGCGCGATCACATCGATGCGCTTGTCTGCCGCGGCACGCAGCCGCACGACATAGGCTTCCTCGCCGCCATCGGCTGCGAAATGGACCATGCCATCCTTTTCGCCCGCCTCGACCAGCTTCCACTGGTCGGCATAAAAGGCGCGTTCGGCCTCCAGATCGGGCACGGCATAGCCGACATAGCGGATTTCGGTGACGCGGCTCATTCTGTCTGCTCCGGAACGGGTAGGGAAAGGTCAAAGGCGACGTCCGCGGCCGATCGGCCGGCGAACAGGCGGGGCGTGGCGATGTCGCGCCAGCCATCGCACCAATATTGCAGGCGGCGGCGCAGGATCGGGATTGCCAGTTGTCGCCGCTCGCCCGGTTCCAGATGGACCTTGGCAAAGGCGACCAGCGCCAGTTCGGGCTCGCGCCGATAGATCTGGATGACATCGCTGCCAGAGCGATCGGACTGGTTATGCATCTGGGCACGGACGATGAGGCCACCGTCATGGCCGGGAACGATATCGACATCGTCCAGCGCGATGTCCGCATAGCCGAGGCCGGCGCCCAGCGTGTGGCGCGGATCGGCCATGCCGCGATAGCCGATCCGCCGGCCCTCGTCGTAGCGCAGGTCGCCCTTCTCGTCGGGCGTCAGGGCCAGGGCGGGATAGTCGGCATCGGTTCGTGCGATCGAGACCGGCATGCGCCCGCCCGGCTCCCGGTCGCCGGCCAGAACCTGCGCGATCGCGGTGCCGAATGCCTCGCCGGGATACCAGGCGATCAGCAGCGCTGCCGCTTTCTCCTCCCAACTCGTGTCGAAGGCATGGCCGACATTGGCGACAATGATGGTGCGTGGATTGGCGGCGGTCACGGCATCGATCAGCGCCAGTTGATTGTCCGGCAGGCTGGTGTGGCTGCGGTCCTTGCTCTCGACGCTCGCGTCCGACGTTTCGCCGACCATCAGGATGACGGCATCGGCCTGCTGTGCCAGGGCGACGGCACGGCCCAGCATCGCCTCGGGCGTGTCGGGGCGGCGAATGCCATACCATAGGCCGTGGACGCGGGCGGGCTGGTAGACGAACTCGACATCGATCGCATAGCTCTGCCCGGCCTTGAGGGATGCGCGGGCATCACGGGCATCGCCGCTCTTGAGCTTGCCCATCACGTCCGACGAGGGAATGGCCTCGTCCAGCACCAGCAGGTCGACGCCATCGATGCGCATCCGCACCGGCCCGGTGGCGCCCAGATGAAAGCTGTGATCGCCATCATGCTCGGCCCGGAACAACCCGCGTGCGACGATCCGGGCAGGGCGGTCGAGTGCGGCGATGTCGTCATGCACGCCGGCGAACCAGACCAGCGAGTTGGTATCGCGCGTCTCGCTGTGGATCAGCCGGGCGTCGTCCGCCGGACCATCATAATAGTCGATCGTCATGCCATGGGCATAACCGTCGCCCAGATCGCGGGCGGGTGCGACCGGCATCGACGGCAGGCGCGGCTGAGGATCGACACCGGGTTCATAATCGACCCGCGCCTTGCCGGCATAGCGCGCCTGGATCGCCTCCAGCGGGCGCGCCGCATCCGGCGTCACGGCGATCTTGGCGAAGGTGCCACCCTGGTAACAGGGGGCGGCCGCATTGGGGCCGATGATGGCGATATGGCGGTCGCGACCGGGTTCCAGCGGCAGGATCGCCTGTTCGTTGCGCAGCATCACGAAGCCGGCGGCTGCGGCCTCCACCAGCAGCGCCTGGGCATCGGCGCCCTGGATCGGAACATGCTTGTCCCCCTTGAAGCGGCGGGCGGCGGTGGCGACCCGCGATGCGGCATCCGTCACGCGCTGCCCGCGGACCAGTCCGTCGGCCAGCGCGGCCGCCGCCTTCGCGCCCAGGAAGCGGGCTGGCCCCGGCATTTCCAGGTCCAGGCCGGCGGTCAGCGTTGCGACGGTCGAATGGGTGCCGAACCAGTCGCTCATCATCACGCCGGGAAAGCGCCACTCGCCTTTGACGATGGTCGTGATGACATGATGATGCTCGGCGCACCATTGGCCGTTCAGCCGGTTATAGGCGGTCAGCATGCCGCCGACGCCCGCCTCGGCGCACAGTTCGAAGGGGAGCAGATAGATTTCGCGCAAGGTGCGTTCGCTGACCACCGCGTTCATCCGGTCGCGATCGGTCTCGCTGTCGTTGCAGACCAGATGCTTGGCGACCGATGCGGTGCCAGTGCTTTGCAGGCCGCTGGCCCAGGCGGCGCCCAACAGGCCGGCGAGCAGCGGCTCCTCCGAATAATATTCGAACGCCCGGCCGGCGAGCGGGCTGCGCGCCAGATTGACATTGGGGGCAAGAACCATGTCGACGCCCATGCGGATCGCCTCGCCACCGACCAGCGCACCGACGCGCATGTTGAGGTCGATGTCCCAGCTGGCGCCCAGCGCGGTCGGGCAGGGGGTGAGCAAGGCAATGTCGCGTTCGTCCACGCGTCCGCTGGCAATGCCCATCGGCCCGTCTGCCATCGCCAGCGAAGGGATGCCCGCTTCAGCATAGCCGACCGTCGTCCACATGGTGGCGCCGGCGCTCATCGCCAGTTGCTGGTCGATCGTCAGGCCGGACATGCGGCGCCCTCCATGGCGAAGTGCATGATCTGTCGCGCCTGGGCGCGGACCGCATTGGCGATGCCTTCATCACACAGCGCGCCGTCGGCATCGAAGGGGCGCTGCTCGACCGAGTTGACCGCAACCCCGACCGGCGTCGGCCAGCCGCGCATCGCATGGATGACATCGCGCAGCGCCGACAGGGTGGTGCCGCAGGCCTGCCAGCCGGCCGCCGTGACGACCAGGCCGACCGGACGACCATCGAAATAGACACGGCTGTCGCCGCGCAGATCTTCCAGCAGGTCGATCGCATTCTTCACCAGCCCGGAATAGCCACCATGATAGCCCGGACTGCCGATGACGATGCCATCGGCGGAACGGATGGCATCGACCAGCGCGCGTTCCTCGGCCGTGCGGTCGGGATGCTCGGGATTGAAATGGGGCAGGCGGGCGAGGGCCGGGCCGTCGAACATCGTCGTCTCGGCGCCCAGATGCTCGCATTCCTTCAGGATCGCACGCACGATCCGCTCGCTGGAAGATGCCTGGCGGAATGTGCCGCCTAGGCCGACGATCCGCTTCGGGCGGGCGCCATGATGACCGGACATGTCCATACTCCTCGAAATGGCGCGGCCTTCTTGCGGGCCGCGCTCATCAGTGCATTGGGGTTCAGGCGTCGACCTTCGCCTTGAAGGCGGGCATGACCTTGTCCGACAGCAGGCGCAGCGTCTGGTTGCCCAGGCGCAGCCGCTCCTCGGTCAGCGGACCGGTGGTGGTGCCGCACAGGATGTTGCCGATGCCCAGTTCCTCATAGGGTTTGAGATGCTCGATGACGGTTTCGGGCGAGCCATAGAGGCACCATGTGCCGATCCAGTCCTCGGTCAGCGCATTGGGGGTGCGATCGGTCTTCTTGTTGGCCGAATCCGATTCCGCGCGGGCGTTGAAAGCGGCCTCGCGCTCGATCGCATCCTGATAGGAGCGCAGGATGATTTCCAGTTCCTCGCGCGCCTGCTCGTCGGTTTCGGCGACATGCACGACCTGATAGGTGTGGGTGGTCCAATCCAGCGCTCGGGCGATGGCTTCCTGCGAATGGCCTGCTTCGTCCAGCATCTGGCGATAGACGCCGAAATATTTGGCGACATGCTTCATCGGCTCGGTGCCGCCGATCTGCGGCGGGGTGAAGGCGGGAATGAAGGCGGGCCAGGCATTTTCGGCTGCCCGGCGCGCGCTCGTCTCCTTCATCGCGACCGGCATCAGCCGGGCATGGCCGGACGAATATTGTGCCGGCGCGATCCGCTGCAGCACGCGGCCCTTGTGCGGGCCATTGTCGATCTCGACCGCCGGGTCTTCCATCTGTTTGGCCCAGAGCTGCTCGGCGATGGCAAGGTTCGCCTCGGAGATGGCGCCGGCTTCCTTGTAGTTGACGCCGAAGCCGATCATTTCCTCGGGCGTGGTGCCGCTGCCCACGCCGACCAGCAGCTTGCCGTCGATCAGCTGGTCCAGGATATTGATGCGCTCGACGAAGCGGACCGGGTGATGGAGCGGGACCGAAACGACGGAAAAGCCGAAATGCATCTGCGGCAGCTTCGCCGCGAGATAGGAGGCGAACATGAAGCTGTCGGACGCGATCGGCATGTAACCGTTGAAATGATGGTCGGGCAGGAAGATCGCATCGAAGCCCAGACCGGCCGCCTGGGTCGCGTGCGCGGTCAGGTCGTGGATCAGTTTGCGATCCTCGTCGGGCGCCATCGAACGAGCGTTCAGAAACACAGAAAAGCGCATTTTTCCCCTCCATGGCTGCCCTTTGGGCGCGCATATGACGACTTGTTTACATTGGCGGCCAAAGCCGTCAGAATGAATCTCAATTAGAACCAATGTTCTTATTATCGATAGGGTCTTTATGTCTTCAGTGTCAACCGAGAAAACGAAGGATGATTCTATTTCTGGTTCGGGGGAGGCCAGTCGCGTGCCTCAGCAGGGCCGCAGCCGGGCGTCTTACGAGCGCATGCTGGCGGCCGCCGAGAAGCTGATGGTGAAGCGCGGCAATGACGATTTCACGCTCACCGAAGTGGCCAAGGCCGGCAAGGTGTCGATCGGCTCCATCTATCTGCGCTTCGACAGCAAGGATGACCTGATCCGCGCGGTCCATGGCCGCGTCCTCGGCCGGATCGGCGAGGAACAGGACACCATGATGCAGGCGATCGGTGACAAGGCGACCAGCCTCGACGATTTCGCGCGTCTGTTCGTGGAGGCCTATGCCGAACTGCTCAAGAGCTACAGCCCGGTGCTGCGCCCGATCATGTTCCGCGCCATCTATGACGAGACGATCTCGTCGCTCGGGCGGACCTCGGCGGAAAAGCTGACGCAGGAGGCGGAGGCGCAGATGATGCGCTATGCATCCGAGTTCGGCCGGCCCGATCATGCCCGGCTGGTCGGCAATGCCTTTCGCATGATCTATTATACGCTCGCCCGTTTCCTTGGCCTCGGCTCCTCGCCGGAAGCGGCCAATCAGGGCAATTGGGAGGAACTGAAGGAAGATCTCGCGATCATGTGCGCGGCCTTCCTGCGCGCGACGGGCAAATAGGCGCCCGCCACCTCAAGCGTCGGGGTTGGCGAGCCGCAGCCCCGCGCCATAGAAGCGGACGATGCCGGGGCCATCCGCCTGCACGCACAGTTGGAAACCGAAGCGGGTGGTAATCGCCGGGCTGATCGGCAGGTCGGTGCGCAGCCGGTTGCACGCCGGATAATAATGCCGCCACATTTCGGGCGGATCGAACGGTTCGGGCGTGCCGGTCATTGGCTGGTTGGGCGGGCACAGATGCTGGCGCTCCATCCCGCCATGATGGACGCAGACCCAACTGAGGATCGCGCCTTCTTCGGACTCCCACAGCAAGGACACCTGGTCGACCAGGCTGCCGGCAGGAAGCTGGAAAGGGAAATGGAACCAGATCTTGCGGTCCGGTCGGATGCGGAAGCTCGACGAGAAGCCACGATGGAAGCCGCGCCCCTGCGACCAGGGCTGGTCATCCACGACGTCGATCCAGTCGGCGCCGCTTTCCTGCAATTGCACGGCGGCCGGGGCCAGCCATAGTTCCTGGGGCAAGCCCATGCCGCTTCCTTCTCAGGGATGGGGGTGTTCCGGCATGGCGGCGTGGTTCGCCGCCATGCCGGTCCCCCGTCAGGCTGCGAGTTGCAGCTCGCGCCCGGTCTTCGTTGTGGGAACGAAGGGCAGGTAGGATACGCGCATGCGCACGGCGATATCGACCTTGTGCGCGCCGGGCGTCAGCCCGCCCGGACGCAGCACCGTCACGGTCGCCTTCTCGCCGAAATTCCAGCGATCGTCATAGACCGTCTCCATCTCGTCCAGCGTCCAGCTGCGGCCGCGGACAGAGAAGCGGACATCCTCGCGCGCGACCGGATCGCCATCGATGGAGAGGCCGATATCCTCGATCATCGAGAGACCAAGTCCCCGATAATAGGGCAGGCGGGCGAGCAGCGAGAAGCCGATCGTCTCGCCATTGTCGACGACGTTCGCAAAGCCTTCGTCGCACAGCATCATCTTGTCGAACATGGGTGCGGCTCCTTAGGCGGCGAGGGCAGAGGGGGTGGGTTCGCCGATCAGCGACTTCAGCATTTCCTGCTGGCGGCGGACCTGCTCGACGGAATCGACCTCATGGGCATCCTCGATCCAGCGATTGCCTTCATATTCCGAGCAGATATAGCCCTTGTAGCCGCCCTGCTTGAGCACCCTGACGATCTCGTCATAGGGGATGGAAGGCTCGACCAGATTTTCGTCCATCTGGTAGAATTTGCCATGGACGTTGTGGATGCGGTGCATGAAGTCGAGCATCCGCTTGGGTTCATAGGCGGCATTGTGGCGCAGCGTTTCCGCCATGCCCAGCGCCGGCCCTTCGCCGCCCATCTCGCGCACGTTCAGGATCACATATTCGGACAGGACACGGTCCTCATAGGCGGTCTCGATATAGTCGGCGATCTTCTGCGGCACGCCGTTGCGGATGAAGCGCTCCTTCCAGACCGGCGGGAACTTGAACAGGAACATGCCCATGTCGGGCAGGAAGCCCAGCGCGTCCGACCCCGATTTCTCGAAGGCTTCGGCATGGCGGATGATCCAGGGATGGTCGAAATGCAGCGGCGCATGCACCTCGATCAGGATCTTGATGTTCTTTTCCTCGGCATAGGGCGCTGCGGCAACCAGCACTTCGGGGGCGATCGAAACGAGCGCGCGGATATATTTCATGCCCAGCCGCGCGCCGAAGTCGATATCCTTCTTCACGCTGGCGACCTGCTCCTCGAAGGGCATCACGCGACCCTTGTAGCGCTTGTAATCGAGCATGAAGTCGTGGCTGACGGCGGTGGCGTCATATTTTTTGATGAGCGCATGCCACTCGTCGATCTTCGCCTCGTCGACGCTGGCTTCGGGCCAGCCCCAGAAGGTCTGCTCGCCGATGATCTCGATGCCCAGTGCGCCCATGTTGGCACAGGTCTTGAAGCAATCCTCCAGGCTCATCTTCCCTTGGAAGGTCTCGTGCTGGAAACTGTAGAGGCTCACGCCCCGCTTGATGTCGCTTGTCATATGTTACTCCGCAGGAGCGATGGTGGGGGTCGGGGTGCGCGGCGCGCGGACCAGACCGATCACGATGGCGGCGATGACGCCTACCAGACCCGCTGCAAGGAACGCGCCCTGCATGGTTCCGACGAGGTTTTCGGCCTGATGCACTGCCCAGGGGCTGGAGAATTGGCCGAAGAAGAAACAGGCGGTCCACACGCCCATGCCGCGGCCGCGATGCTCGAACGGCAGCTTGCTCTGCGCCCAGGAAATGATGGTGGGCACCGCCATGCCGGCACCGGTCTGCTGGACGATCAGCGCTGCGACCAGCCAGCGCCAGTCGGGCGCCAGACCGATGCCGGCGAGGCCGATGCCGAGCAGGCCGAAGAAGGTGGCGAGCTGCACGGTCTGCGGGCGATTGCCCATCAGGCGGAAGATCAGCGCCCCCAGCATCACGAACAGGCTGGGAATGGCGGTCAACTGACCGATCCGCGCCGGGTCCATCACGCCGACCTCGCGCCAGGCGAGCGAGCCGCTGATGATGAAGACATAATAGAGGGCCGACGCGACCAGCGTCACGCCGCCGATCAGCGCGACCGATGCGGTCGGGAAGGGCGTGCGCGGGGCCTTCTCGCTTTGGGCGATGTCGGCAATGGTGGCGCCGTCGGCGCGGCGCGGCTCGAACAGCCAGAGCAGCATCGCAATGAAGATCGGGAAGGCGACGGCATAGACCATGAAGATGCCGTTCCAGCGCACCGACGAGGCCGCGCCCGACAGCAGGATCACGCCCGACGCGAAGAAAGGACCACAAATGCCCTGCAGGAACAGCCAGTCCTTGCGCCCGCGATCGTCCCAATAATCGGCGATCAGCGTGTTGACGATGGTCAGGATCGCCGCTTCCGCCACCCCCAGCAACAGCCGGCAGGCGATCAGCGCGTTCAGGCTGTCGAGGAAGAAGGGGGCGGTGCCGACGATGCCATAGAGCAGGGTGGCGCCGATCAGCAGGGGGCGACGACCGAAACGATCGACGAAGAAACCGGCGAAGGGCGCGATCAGCGCGATCGTCAGGCCCGGCGCCGACACCATCATCGGCACTTTCCAGCGCGCGTCGGGATCGGTTGCAAAATGATCGATGATCGCCGGGATGGCCGGGAACATCGACACGATCGCGAAGATCGGCAGAAATCCGGCGACGACGATGGTGATGCCCTGGGGGACCAGCGACAGGCGCCGGAAAAAATCTAAGACGGAACGCACCGACCTCAGGCTCCTCTGACCGGGCGACTCATTGCCGCCTCTAATTAGAACTAGTATTCGTCTATTGGTTGCGGCGGGGCCTGTCAATCCGCTGTCGGGCGCCCGGCAATACGCAATGCTCCGTAGCCCGGCGACCGCTGAAGCCGCCGGGCATAAGGCTTCATTGCTGTATATATTCCTTGGCTTCGTCGAGCACCGGCAGGGTCACCTTGCCGGTCGCGGCCCATTCGCTGCCGCGCAGGATCAGGGTCTGCAGCCCCGCAAAATGCAGCGATACCTCGTCATGGCCGAGCGTCATGGAAAAGACCCGACCCTTGCCATAGTCGGCGGTCCAGACCTGTGGATGATCGGCATCCATGCCCTTCATCGCCTTGAGCTTTTCGGGCGTGTAGGCGGCGGCGGGATATTTGTGGCCGGCGATCTTCGCATCATAGCTCGCCGCACTGTCATGCGCGGTTGCCAGCACCCTTATCCTGGCATCCGGGTCCATCCGCATGTTGGTGTACATGTCGTCATTATAGGTCCAGACATATTCGCGCATGCCCGCCGTGATCGGATGGGTGCGATCGACGATATGGACGGGGAAGGCGCCCGGCGGCGAGCGGCGGCTCGATCCCGGCTCCATCACCGCGCCGATCAGGCGCTGATAGTCCGGCCAGTTCGCGCCGAAGGTGAAGGAGGAATGATAGGCGACCAGCCCGCCGCCCTGGCGGACATAGTCGAACAATGCCTGTTCCGCCGTCTTCGACCAGCGATGCTCGGTCGGGTCGGCATAGTTCCAGCGGCTCGAATAGTTGAGCAGGACGACATCGTAATTCTTCAGTGTCGCCAGGTCGCCATGGTCGAAATCCTCGGTGACGCGCACGTCGAACCGGCCGCTATCCTGCATCATGGTGCGCAGCATGTTGTTCACGCCGGTCCAATCATGCTCATAGCTGTTCTGGCCGCTGATGATCAGCAATCTGATCCGTTTTTCGGTCGGATCGACAGGTATGCCCACCCGCTGCACCGTCTCGGGCGGGCGGTATTTGACGTTGACGATGACCTGCGCGGCGGCCGGGGCAGCAAGCAGGGCAAGGCTGGTGATCGCAAGGTGGAGACGCTTCATAGACAGGATCCCTCTCTTCGCTTTCTGATTTTGTCCGGACCGGGGCACGTCGGTCGATAGCCGGGCTGCGCGCAGGCGCAGGACGCGGCACGCGATGGCGCACTCGTGGCAATGTCTGGAAATGTCAGTCCGATGATTCGCACGGCATAACAAAGCCGGCGGCAAAATTATTAGAATAAAAATTCTGGTTGTCGAGCGGATTATGCGCAAGGGAGGAAATGCGGCTGTCAGGCGCCTTGACGAAACTGCGATCTTCGATATCTATTACTAGAATAATAATTCTATAAATGTGAGCGGGGCGATGCTGGCGGTCGAAGGGGAAGGGGTGAAGGTCGGGGCAAAGCCCAATGCGGTGCGCAGCGCGATCGATCATGCGCTGGCGCTCAGCAAGCGGCAACGGACGGTGGCACTGGCCATCGTCGCGACCGCGATGGTGCTCGACCTGGTCGACATGACGATCATCAATGTCGCGGTGCCCACGCTCCAGGCACAACTGGGGGCGAGCGACGCCGAAGTGCAATGGATGGTCGCGGGCTATTCGACCATCTTCGCCCTGCTGCTCATCACCGGCGGGCGACTGGGCGATATTCTCGGCTACAAGCGTGCCTTCCTGATCGGCGTGGCCGGCTTTACCCTGACATCCTTGCTGTGCGGAATGGCGCAGACACCCGGCCAACTGGTCGCCGCGCGCCTGCTTCAGGGCGGGGCGGCCGCGATCATGCTGCCGCAGGTCATGTCGCTGACGCAGATCATGTATCCGCCGCATGAGCGCATGGCCGCGCTCGGCCTGTTCGGCATATTGGGCGGTCTGGCGGCGGTGCTGGGGCCGGTGATCGGCGGGCTGCTGCTCAGCGCCAACCTGATGGGCCTTGGCTGGCGTTCGATCTTCCTCGTCAATCTGCCGATCGGACTGGTCGCGCTGATATTGGCGACGCGCATCCTGCCCGGCGGGCGATCGGCGCACAGCCCCCGGCTCGACATGACCGGCACCCTGCTCGTCATGCTGCTCCTTTTCCTGCTGATCTTTCCGCTGATCCAGGGGCGGGACTATGGCTGGCCGCTCTGGGGATTCGGCCTGATGGCGGCCAGCCTGCCGATCGGACTGCTGCTGGTCCGGCACAGCCGCGCCCGCATGGCGCGGGACGGATCGGCGCTGATCGTGCCGGACCTTTTCCAGGCGCGCGGTTTTTCCTTCGGCCTGCTGACGACGCTGGCCTTCCAGGTCGCGACCGGCGGCCTGCTCTTCACCCTGACGCTGGCGCTCCAGCGCGGGCTGCATTTCACCGCGGCACAGGTCGGCATCGCCCATGTCCCCTATGCCTTCGGCGCCTCCTTCGCGATCGGCATGTTGTCGCGCAAGGCGTTGCCGCGCTTCGGGCCGATCATCATCAGTTGGGGCGCGCTGCTGATGATCGCCGGTCTGATCGTGCTGACCCTGTTGCTCAATGCGGCGGATCTGATCGTGGTGAGCCCGCTGCTGATCGCGCCGCCTTTGCTTGCCATGGGGCTGGGCATGGGGCTGGTCGGCGGTCCGCTGCCGCCCTGCACCTTGTCGGAGGTGGATGTCGGCCATGCCGGTTCGGCCTCGGGGCTGCTCAAGGCGACCCAGCAACTGGGCGCCGCGATCGGCGCGGCGGCGATCGGTACGCTGTTCTTCCTGATCCAGCCGGACGAGCGCATGGGCCGGGCGGAGGCGATTGCGGCCTTCACCCTGTCTGCCTCCGTCGTGTGCGCAATGCTGGTTGTGGTGGCACTGCTCGCGCTCGCTATTCCGCGCCAGCTGCGTATCCGCGGACAATGATTGTATCGAAGCGAAAACTGGCGCTTGCCGATCGCGTGATGGCTCGATAAAAAATAGAATTATAATTCATTTATGGGGTCGGAAAGACCCATGGAGAGGCAGAATATGGGACGTGACAGCCCCCCACAGATACCGCCAACCGAAAGCTGGCTGCCCGGCAAGGCGGAGCGGCGCCAAGTGCTCGGCGGGGCGTTGCTGCTCGGCGCCTTGGTCGGTGTCCCGCTGCGCGCCTGGCATCAGCAGGTCGAGGGTCAGGCCGGCGGCGCCAGCGATTCGGAAAAGCTGCTGCTCGCCCGTCTGTCTGACCTGGTGATCCCGGATAGCGATACGCCCGGTGCCGTCGCCGTCGGTGTTCCCGCCTTTGTCGAACGCGCGCTGCTGCACGGACTGGACGATACCGCGTCCGAACCGGCCGGAAAGGTGCGGATGGGCAATGATCGCGGCGGCCTGCCTGTGCTGGATCAGGTCACACGGGATCTCAACGGTCGCGCCGACATGCCGTTCCTCGGCCTCAAGCCGGACCGGCAACGCGGCGTTCTGGAAGCCTATGATGCCGAAGCCTTTGGCGGCGAGCAGGGCGATCATCCCTGGAAGAAGATCAAGGCGCTGATCCTGACCGGCTATTACACGTCGGAAGTCGGGGCAAGCCGCGAACTGCAATATGAGCTGGTGCCCGGCCGCTGGGATCCGAACCTCCCTTTGCCGGCCCATAATCGATCCTGGTCGAGCGACTGGACAGCGGTGGATTTCGGATGAGCATGGATTTTGACGCGATCGTCGTGGGGTCGGGCATCACCGGCGGGTGGGCCGCAAAGGAACTCACGCAAAAGGGGCTAAAGGTGGTGATGATCGAGCGGGGACGCATGATCGAGCATGGCACTGATTATGTGACAGAGACCAAGGCGCCGTGGGAAATGGAGTTTCGCGGCGAGGGCGATGCAAAACTCTATGCCGAGGAATATGCGGTGCAGCGCCTCAACCGGCACTTCACCGAATTTACCCAGAATCATTTCGTCAACGACAAGGACAATCCTTACGCCGTTGCCGAAGGGACCAAGTTCAACTGGTGGCGCAGCTATCAGATGGGTGGCCGATCGCTGACCTGGGGACGGCAAAGCTATCGCTGGTCCGACTATGATTTCGGCGCCAACAAGGCTGATGGCCATGGCACCGACTGGCCGATCCGCTATGCCGACCTTGCCCCCTGGTATGATTATGTCGAGGATTTCATCGGCGTCTCGGGCGCGGCCGAGGGCCTTGCCTCGCTGCCCGATGGCAAGTTCCTGCCACCCATGGCGCTCAATGTGGTCGAACAGCATGTGCGCGAGGCGATCGCCCAGCGCTGGCCCGACCGCTGCCTGACGGTCGGTCGCACCGCCAATCTGACCGCGCCCAAGGAAGGGCGGGCGCCCTGCCAGTTCCGTTCCATCTGCGCGCGGGGCTGTTCCTATGGCGCTTATTTCAGCACGCAAAGCTCCACCCTGCCGGCGGCACAGGCGACCGGACGGCTGACGGTCGTGACCGATGCGCTGGTGGAAGCGGTCGATTATGATCCCGCCACGAAGAAGGCGACCGGCGTGCGCGTCCTCGACGTCAAGACCGGCGCGCGAACGCGCCATACGGCACGGCTGGTCTTCCTCAACGCCAGTGCCTTCAACAGCGTCCACATCCTGCTCCGTTCCCGGTCGGAGGCACATCCCAATGGCCTTGCCAACAGCAGTGGCGTGCTTGGCACCCATGTGATGGACCATGCCTCGACCCTGTCGACCATGGCGATCATGCCGGGCTTCGACGATCGCACGACCTTCGGCAATCGGCCGACCGGCGTCGTCATTCCCCGCTTCCGCAATCTTGACCGGCAGGAAGCCGATTTCGTGCGCGGCTACAGTTTCCAGGGCGGGGCGCTGCAGAGCGGCTGGACTGCGGCCAAGCGGGCGGCCGGCATCGGCGCCGATTACAAGGCAAAGACCCGCGAGGTCGGTCCCTGGCGCATGGTGTTCGTCGGCTTTGCCGAAAGCCTGCCGCGCGTCACCAATCGGCTGACGCTCGATCCGGTCAAGCTCGACCCGCAGGGCCTGCCGATGCTCAATATTCATTTCGAGCATGGCGACAATGAACGCCGCGCGCTGGCGGACGCCAAGAAGGAAGCTGCCGCGATGATGGAGGCCGCCGGCGGCCATGTCATCATGGGCTTTGACGAGCCCGGCGCGGGTGGCTCGGCGATCCATGAAATGGGCGGCGCGCGCATGGGCCATGACCCGGCCAGTTCGGTCCTCAACCGCTGGAGCCAGGCGCATGACGTGTCCAACCTGTTCGTGACGGATGGTGCGCAAATGAGTTCGTCTGCCTGCCAGAATCCGTCGCTCACCTATATGGCGCTGACGGCGCGGGCCTGTGACCATGCGGTATCGCTGATGAAGGAGGGCGCACTGTGAGGCATTTTGCACCCATCCTTGGTCTTGCGCTGGTGGCGCTGGCGCCCATGGCCGTCGCAAAGTCGGCTGACAATCGCACGATCGTCGATGATTTCGTCGATCGCTTCTATCGGCAGCGTGACGTTGCGGGCGCCTTCGCCACCCATGTCGCGCCCGGCTATGTCCAGCATAATCCCGGCCTGCCCGATGGCCCGGACGCGGCTGTGGCGGCGCTGGCGCCGATGTTCGCCCGGCCCGATGCCCGGTTCGAGGTGAAGCATCTGCTGGTCGACGGCGATCTCGCGCTCGTCCACCTCTTCGGACAGGGCAGGCCGGGCACGGCCGGGGCGGCGGTCGCCGATCTCTATCGGTTGAAGGACGGCAAGGTGGTCGAGCATTGGGATGTGCTGCAACCGATTGCGGAGGGCAGCGATCCGCTGGCGATGGCGGATGCGCCGCCCAGCGATCGCAGCCACACCGCCACCAATCGCCGCGCCTTCTCCCAGTTCATCGACCTGCTGTTCGCCAGGGGCGATGTGGAACAGGCCTATCAGCGCTTCGTCGCGCCGGATCTGATCCAGCATAATAGCCGCATGGGGCAGGGGCGCGATCAGGCGGTCGCGGCGATCCGGGCGCTCCATGCGATGCCGGGCGCCAGCTTCACCGTGCAGCGCATCCTGGTCGATGGCGATTTTGCCGCCGTCCATTATCGCGGCAAGCTGGCAGCGGACGACAAGGGCGCTGCTGTCGTCGAGATATTCCGCTTCGACAAGGGACGGATCGTCGAACATTGGGACATGCTGCAGGGCGTGCCGGAAACGCCGCGTAACGCCCATCCGATGTTCTGACAGCACCAACCAATCAGGTAACAAAAAGGGCCGCTACAGTCGCTGTAGCGGCCCTTTTTGTGTCAGCCGTTGCGGGCAGCGATGTCCCGCCGGATCGCTTCATGGCGACCGTCCATCGGCCAGAAGGCAATGATGATGATCTGCACGATCATGATCGCGATCGGCCAACCATAATAGGACCAGCGTATCGCCGCGCGGGCGCCGTCGCTGACCGCCTTGGGATCATAGCCGGCGCCGGCCAGCACATAGGCGATGATCGCCGTGCCGATCGCCATCCCGACCTTGGTCGACAGGCTGATGCCCGACGACAGCAACCCCTCGTTGCGGGTGCCAAAGCGCCATTCATGATAGTCCACCGCATCGGCGGCCATGGTGAAGATCGCCGTCATGGTCAGGCTGATCAGGATCGCGGCGAAGAGGAACAGGCCCAGGAAAAGTCCATGCTGCGCCTCGATGAAGGGCAGCAGCATATGCACGCCGATCGCGACCAGCAACGCCGCGATGCAACCCTTGCGGATACCGGTCCGCTTGAAGAGGAAAGGCGCGATAAAGGCGCTCAGCAGCAGGGTGCCCGATACTGCCGGCAGCAGGATGCCGATCATCCAGGGCGCTTTCATCACCTCGATAGCGAAGAAGGCGGTGACGGAGATCACGCAGCCGAAGCGCAGGAAATTGAGCGTGCAGAAGAGGAAGGTGACCAGCCAGGCCCGGTTGCGCACCATCGCGCCGACATGCGGCCAGATCGCGCCGCCGGCCGGCGCCTCGTCATGATGCCGCTCCCTGCAACTGACGAACAGGTTGAGCAGCGCCGCCAATGTCAGCACCGCGAACAGCAGTGCGACCAGCGCAAAGCCAAGCCGTTCATTGCCGCCCCCCAGCACGCCGACCAGCGGCATGGTCGCAGCCGTCGCCAGGATGACGGAGACCGACGTGCCGATCGCGCGCGCGCTGCCCAATTGCATGCGGCTGCCATGGTCGTTGGTCATCATCGGCATCAGCGCAGAGAAGGGCACGGCCAGAAAGCTGTAGAGAATGCCCAGTAGCGAGAAGGTAACATAGGCATAGGCCAGCTTCGCCCCGGTCGATCCGTCGATGGTGGTGAAGGTCAGCACCAGCAGGATCGAGAAGGGCAGGGCGGTGAACAGGAAATAGGGGCGGGTCCGCCCCCACCGCGTCCGCGTCCGATCGACCAGGATGCCCACGCCCAGGTCGATGCCCGCATCGAACAGCCGTGACAGCAGGAACAGCGTGCCGACCGCCGCCGCCGGCAATAGCGCCACATTGGTGTAGAAATAGAGCAGGAAGGCGCCGACCGCGTTCCAGCTGAGGCCGCAGGCGAAATCGCCCAGCCCATAGCTGATCTTTTCCCAGGGGCGCAGATGGCTGTCATCTTCGCTGTCAACGATCCGGGGGCTGCGCATCGGCTGCTCTGCAACGGCTGTCGTCATCGGACTGTCCTCGCCAATATCTTTGGGTGGGGCGATCGGTCGACCGCCCCACCTTCGTCATCTGTCAGAGGCCCGTGGCCGCGCGTGCCTGCGCGATCGATTGATCGGAGGGAAGGGTAGGCTGATATTCCAGCCCGATCCCGCCGTCATAGCCGAGCGCGCGGAGCTGCGCGACCACGGCCGGCCAGTCGCTCGTGCCGGTGCCCGGCTCGTTGCGGCCGGGATTGTCGGCAAACTGGACATGCTGGACCAGATGGATACGGCCCTTGAGCACCGCTTCCATATCCTCGCCCATCACGTTGGAATGAAAGACGTCATAAAGCAGGCGCAGATGGTCGCTGCCCACTTCCTCGATGATGTCGAGCGCGAGCGTGGTGCTCGACAGGAACATGCCGGGGTGGGAGACGATGGTGTTGAGCGGTTCCAGCACCAGCACGACGCTGGCTTCTTCCGCCAGGGCGGCGGCCTGCTTCAGCGCCTTGACCGCCTCGGCCCTCTGTTCCTCCAGGCTCACTCCTTCACGGGTGAAGCCCGATGCCACCACCAGGGGGGGGCGGCCCAGTGTCTTGGCGGTTTCCAGCGTTGCGGCGACGGCTTCCAGAAATTCGTCATGCTGGGCGGGGTCGACCAGGCTGCGGCGCGGACCGACGCAGAAGCTGGTGAGTTTGACGCCCGTTTCGTCGAGCGCAGCCCTGATCGCATCGATCGGCTTGTCGTCCCACAGGTGAAATTCAACGGCCGAAAGCCCTGCATTCTTCGCCGCGTGGATGCGGTCGGCGAAATCGGGCGCGCTGTCCTTGAAAAGCCATTCGATACAGGCGGACAGATACATTCCTCTTCTCCTTGGTCGCCCCCTTGTCGTCGGGGACTGGGTCCGGTCGAAGAAGAAGAGGCGGCCCCGCCGGCCTAGCCGGGGCCGCCTCATTTTCACGAAGCTTAGAGGCGTCCGATCAGAAGCGATAGGTGCCCCGGACGCCATAGGTGCGTGGCGTGCCGTAAATATAGTTGATCAGCATGGTCCCGCCGGCATCGACATAGTTGACGAAGCTGTAGGGCCGGTAATTCTCCAGGTTGCGGACATAGGCCTGCACGCTCAGCTTGTTGCCCGGTGCGCTATATTCGAGGCTCAGGTCCGTCTGGGTGAACGCCTCCTGCAATTCGGCGCGATTGTTGAACGGCTGCAGATAATAATCCGACTTGAAGCGGCTGAAGACGCTCGCGGTGATCTTGTGATCGCCGATGTGGAAATCATGGTCATAGCCAAGCGCGATCGTCCATTTGGGCGATTGCACCGGGCGATTGCCGCTGAGGTCGAAGGGCTGGTTGCCGGGCGTCGACGGATCGCTGTCGTTGATCGATCCGGTCAGGCCCAGCAGCGATGTCTGGAACGCCGTCAGTTCGGCGTTCAGATAGTTGACGGTCGCCGTGAAGCGGTCGTTGCGCGACAGCAGGACCGTGGTGTCGGTTTCGATGCCCCAGACCCGCGATTTGCCGGCGTTGACCACCTGGCTGCCGACATTGGTGTCCAGGAACACCGGGATCTGCTGGTCGCGATAGTCATAATAGAAGGCCGAGGCGTTGAACTGGATGGTGCGGTCGGCAAAGCTGTTCTTCGATCCGATTTCATAGGCGGTCAGCTTTTCCGAACCGAAGGAGCCGACATTGTCGAAGCCGCCGGCCTTGTAGCCCGTGCTGACCTTGCCGTAGATCAGATGGTCGCGCGATGGATTATAGTCGATGCCCAGCGTCCAGGTCGGCTGGCTTTCCTTGAAGCGCGGATGGAGTTCGGTCCGGGCGATGCTGGTGTCGTCGATCGCCGGCGGATTGGGGCCGCGTCCGAATTGCGGGCCGTAATTATAATAGAGGCCCTTCTTCTTGTCGTGGGTGTAGCGGATACCGCCGGTGACGCTCAGCTTGTCGACGATGATCGGCACCGTCGCCTGGGCAAAGCCGGCGATCGAGTCATTCTTCACATAGGGGCGATAGAAATAGTTGAGATAGCTCCCACCCGCTGCCAGCGGCAGGAACAGGCCCTGCGCCATATACTGGTTCTCATGGAAGTAGAAGGCGCCGACCTGATAGATGATGCCGCCATTCTCGCCGCCTGACAGGCGCAGTTCATGGCTCTGCGTCTTCGAATTCTTCTCGTAATTCTGGATGAAGATGGTCGGCACATAGCCGTTGAGCGGCTGGCTGATATCCGACTTCACGTCGCGATAGCCGCCAATATAGCTCAGCGTGCCGATCGAGCCGACGTCGATGTCGAGCCGACCACGGATCGCATATTGCCTGATCTTGGTCGAACCCAGATCGCCCAGCGGGAAGGATTTGCGCGGCGGATTGAAGTCGAGATTTTGCGGCACGCCGCCATTCTCAAATTCCGGTGTCGAGGGGATGACGTCAACGATGCCGGAGGCATAGCCAGGGTTGGCAAGGACGCCATTCGTCGCGATCACCTGGCCATATTGCGCTACGCCCGTGGTGTTCACGTCGACAAATTCGCCGGCGACATAGGCGCGGATACCCTCGGCCGGTTCGGCATAGAAGGACAGGCGCGCGGCATCGGTATTGCCGGCACTGCCACGGCCTGCCGGGCCATTGTTGAAATAGCCGTCATGCTCGTTGTGCATACCACTGGCGCGCATGGCGAATTTCTCGCCCAGCGGAATATTGACCGCGACTTCGCCGGTGATCGTGTCGTAATTGCCGTAGCTGCCGGTGGCATAGCCGGAAAATTCCCCGAGGCGCGGCTTGGCTGCCACGATATTCAGGGCGCCAGCAGTCGCATTGCGGCCATAGAGCGTTCCTTGCGGACCACGCAGGATCTCGATGCGCTCCAGATCGAAGAAGCTGGCATTCAGCGCGATCGGCCGGTTGATATATTCGCCGTCGATATTGATCGTCAGCGCCGGATCGGCCGTCTCGCTATGATCCTGGCTGGAAATGCCGCGCACGGTGATCTTGGTATATTGGGTGTCGTTGGTGATGCCCAGATCCGGCGCAAGTTGCGCCAGACCATTCACGTCGGTGATGCCGGCCTTCAGTACCGCATCATTGTCGAACGCGCGCATCGCGATCGGCGTGTCCTGGATATTGGTGGCGCGCTTCTGCGCGGTGACGACGATGTCGGCGATCCCGACCGTGTCGGCTGCGGCCGGGCTGGCGACGTCCTGCGCCATGGCCGGCGTTGTAAGAGCTGCGATGGCCGCGCCAAGCATGAGCGCGGACAGGCTACGGAACTGTTGCATCATTCCTCCCCTTCGATTCCCTTTTCTAGGGAAATTTACGAATTGCAATGATGGTTTTAATAACGGCCTGGCGATGCGTCAAGCCATAACAGAATGCATATTTTAATTCTGTAAAATTCGCTGATTGCGATGATTTAGGGGGCATGCTTTTCCTGCAACGCAGGATGGCTGTGCGACTGCCATCACTAGGGCGATTGTTCGGATGCAATCATCTATCGCCACCAGAGGTGATGGTGATGCAGTCGAGATATGGCCAGACACCGATGGTCGGTAGGGGAACCGTGGTCGCCCTGCTGCTTGCTAGAATTTTGTTATCATAGCGAAGGCTCCCTCACTCCACGTCCGGATGTCGCGATTCGCGGTGTTTGCGCTCCGTAGCTGACAGTCGGGAAAGTCCCATGGCTTGCCGTTATCGGCCCTACTGAAACCCGTGTCACGCCGATAAAAGAACCCCGCCGGAGAAATCTCAACGGCGGGGCCATAGTTCAGGGAGGGCCGCTCCACAGGGGAGGAGCGGCGGGCCGGCTATGGTGCGCAGCGATGACGTTATGATGATGATGCCTTCTGCCGCCTTTCGGCATCCTCGACCGTCCAGAACATGGGATTGCGCATCCAGTCGTTGATGGCGGATCCCGCGGTTGGGCGGTCGCCGCGCCTCAACTGCCTGAGAATGGGCCGATCCGGCTTTGTCGAACCCCGGCAAACTGAGGCGCATCCAGGCGCACAAGCGGCCATCAGAATATTTTGATGATGTCTGGCTGATGCCGCGCCGGCTCTACCGGCTGAGACGCTTTGGGTTGGTTGATTGGGGTTAATGCCGGAACGACCTGTGTTCAGGTAAAGCGGTTGCGCCGGGCATGGGTCGCCGCGCTGATGGTGACAAGCGGCATCGCTTCGGCAGGAGTTGCCGCGCCTGCATTCGCGCAAGACGCCCGGCGGAGCTTCGACATTCCCACGCAGTCGCTGCCCGACGTCTTGACGACCTTCGTTCAGCAGTCCGGGTCACAGGATCGCTTCCACCGCTGCAGGCGCTCAGCCAGCTACTGTCCGGCACAGGGCTGTCGTTCCGGGTTGTGGGTTCAACCGTGACGCGCCGCAAGCCTCGAGCGAGGCCATCCAACTCGGCCCGGTCCGAGTGGCCGGAGAACGCGGTCAGGCAAGCTCTGTCCGTTTCGCTACGGAGCCTAAAGCGTCGGAGGGAACGGGTTCCTACACCGTCCGCTCCACAGCATCCGCGCTCAAACTGCCACTCTCGCTGCGCCCCCCCCCAGTCGGTTAGCGTGGTAACGCGGCAGCAGATCGAGGACCAGAATCTTCAGAGCATCGCGACCATCCTTGTCCAGACGCCCGGTATCGCCATTAATCGGGATAATAGCGAAGGATACAGTTTCTATTCGCGGGGGGGGAGGGGGGGCAGGTGCAGAGCTTCCAGTTTGACTGCGTGCCCAGCCTGTCGAGCGAGGGGGGAAATCTGCGCAATAACTGCTCGATAGCGGACTCCGTCATCTATGACCGCATCGAAATTTTGGAAGGTGCAACCGGTCTGCTCAGCGGGGCTGGATAAGGGCGTGTTCCTGCGGATGATGGAAGGTTTGGCTGCGCCTCAGTCTTCCGAACGCAAGACGGTGATGATCGACGCGACCTATCTGAAGGCGCACCGCACGGCATCAAGCCTGCGGGTAAAAAAGGGGATGCTGGCC